>DASWRJ010000553.1:0-2624 GCA_036403255.1 Verrucomicrobiia bacterium | reverse complement strand
GTCCTGCCTCCTCCCGGTTTTAGTAACTCGCTAACCCTCTGGTTTACCTCAAATGGAACGAATCGATCCTCGCAGCCATTCATAAAGTTGCTGGCCAGAGACGAAAACGGGAGCGCATCAGGCGGAGGTATTATTACTCAGCATGGTCCATCACAAAATTGCTTTTGCGCAACGATTCAGCAGTGGCCGAGGCGAAGCAAGATGCTGTTTATAGAGGCGTTCGTTCGGCACGAAACCAAAGAAGCAAGGCTTGGTGAATTCCGAATCGAGAATCCAGTTTTTCAAAGCTATCCGGTCTGGCCTGGCAGCGAACTGCCGGCTACGAGGACTTTTGGCGATTACCAGGCTACTCTAACTGCTTTGGATGCTGGTCGGCTCCCTCAGAATGCGGATTTCGGATCTTCACCTTTGGCCGTATTTCAAATCACGAGAAATGGCAACCCGGATGAAAGTCTAGGTTTGGAAAGAGTCGAGGTTGCAGATGCGACAGGCAATTTATGGACTATGGACGGTTCCTGGCACTCCTCGAACGCATGGCATTATGTTGGTTCCTGGTTTCTACCAACGAATGAAACTTTAAAAATTCGCGCAGCGCTCTGGCGCAGGCAGGATTTTGCGCCGGAAGACACCTGGACCGTGCGAGATGTTGTTTGGCCGCTGTCAGGAAATTTTACGCTGCTGACGAACGTGATGAAGAGGTTCCCGGATTTCACGGCAGAGTTTCGGGGAGTAGGAGAACAGGATGTGAAGTTTCCAGGCGCCTTTATGTCATCCGGGGCGCCGCTAGCGCATTTCGGCATAACAGCGGGCACCAACGAGCTAAGAGACTGGCGAATGAGCGTGGCGGATATTCTCGATGAGGAAGGCAAATCAATTCTCAGGAGGTATTCCGCATCCGCAATGGAGTTGCGAAATGGCGCGGCCACTCAATTGGACGTGGAGACAAAACCGCGTCGAGCAACGTTCGTTTTTGGTTTTAGCAAGATACGAACTGTGGAGTTTTTGGCGCGGGCAACGCAGGAAAAAGACGGAGTGATTGGCCGCAATAAAACACAGAAGTAACTAGCGCGAATAGAAAATTGGGACGGAGCGCCGCTGTGTAAATACAAAGATTGTTGTATAAATCTCCTCGAGTTTTGTTTTGCTGTGCAATTGACATGTTTACTTCAACTGTGCAAAATTCAGTCATTATGAGCAGGCAAGTCGTGCTTGATGTTCCTGAGGGGGCTTTTTCAATTTTTCGCACAAGTCCGGCAGAATTCGGCATGGAATTGCGCCTTGCTGCTGCAGTGAAGTGGTACGAAATGGGCCGGCTCTCGCAGGCCAAAGCGGCCGAGCTGGCGGGATTAAGCCGGCACGACTTTATCCACGAGTTGAAACGCTTTGGAGTTTCACCGATACAAGAAACAGTGGAGGAAATAGCCGAGGGATTGGCGCGTGAGCAATAAATGGGTGGTCAACGCTTCGCCGTTGATTCTTCTCTGCAAGATCCAAAGGATTAGCCTTTTGCCAGCACTTACGCAAGAACTGGTGATACCACGGAGCGTAGCTGCAGAAATCCAGATGGGCCCGGCAAGTGATCCGGCACGGGATTGGTTAAGCGAGGGAGGTTCCTCCTACATTCGAAGTGATGTTCCCGCAATTCCTGGCATTACGGCCTGGGACTTAGGCGCTGGCGAGAGCGCAGTATTAAGCTGGGCACAGGCACATGCCGGGTTTGAAGCCATTCTTGATGACCGCGCTGCTCGAACATGCGCGCTCATTAATAATATCCTGGTCCGTGGCACATTGGGGGTGGTCTTTGCGGCGAAGCGCCGCATGCTCATTCCTAAAGCCAAACCGCTTTGTGAAGATCTGGTGCAAGCCGGTATGCGCATTTCAGTTGATTACTTGCAAAAGGCTTTGTCGTTAATTGGGGAATAAGAGTGAAGGCGGCGCGGGCAACGCAGGAAAAAGACGGAGTGATTGGCCGTAATAAAACCCAAAAATAGCAAAAGGGAGAATGGACAAAAGCGCGAACAAAGGAAGGCGAAGATGGCGCCTCGGCGCTGTCGCGGTGCTAGGAGTAGTGGCCGTAGTTTGGGTTTTCTTTGAATTACTTGGGGCGGAGAAGGAGCAAACGGTGGCGCTGTCGGATGGGACGGTATTTACGCTGAAGAAGGTAAGTTACGGGAAGGAGGCAGATTATTTTTGTTATGGCAGCAGTGGCGAAAGGCTTCTCTTCACGGTAACGCCAAAGTCATGGATCGATGATGTGATGACGAATGGATGGAACTATGCGGCAATCTCGGCGAGCGGCGCAGTTGCCAGACCGATGCTGAAGCAGCGGATAGTGCTGAGCGCGATGCGACATACGCAGGTGATCTATCCAGGCGCCGATGGATTGGAGCTCTGCTTCAAATCGAGCAAAAGCAATGCGCCTGTGAACATTGCTCTAATTGCGGAGGAGCTGGAGACCGGGGAGTGGGGTCCGGCGGCGCTGGGTTTACCAGGGCCGACTGGAATGTGGCAATCTAGAAACGCGCCCAGGCAGGATCATTATGCATTTTTTCCAGTGTTTCCGAGGCAGAAAAAATACCTGGTCTTCAAGGTGATGGAGTTGAACCGCGTGGCAGGGGAAATTC
>DASWRJ010000552.1:0-6896 GCA_036403255.1 Verrucomicrobiia bacterium | reverse complement strand
TCTCTGTGATCTCTTGTGGCCATTTCTTTTGCTTTGTTGTGTGTTTCTTCGTGGCCATCAACCTCTCACTTTAGAGCCCCGCGAACATCAATCCCAACCTCTCCCACCACTCAATCCCGCCCCTTGCCTCTTGCATCCCGTCGACGAAATTCTGTTCCTCCTTTTGTGTTCTTTGTGATCTCTTGTGGCCAATGACTTTGTTACTTGTGTGTTTTTTTGCGGCCATTCTCCTATTCTTTCTATTTCTCCAGGTTTGCCTAATTCACCAGCTTCTCCTAATTCTCCTATTTCACCAGGCTCACCAGACAACTTTTCAAACATGTGCTAAACCTCACCACATAAGCGGGAGCTATATTCCCGTCCCGCACGGGCGAGGCTTCGGCTTTTTGCGCGAAGCGCAGTGGCCGGCACGCTAGTGCCGATCTTTGACATACATCCAGCCCTGACTGGTTTCAGGGCCGGAGATCATCAACGTTTGGACCAGCCGTCTTGGCTCGGCGAAGTGTGTGCCCTTCACGCGCATCACACATGCTGCGACAGGTCGGAACGGACGCACTGTGCCCCGGCATCATAGCGCTTGTCGTGCTGCGACAAACGAGCCATTCCACGTTGCATCATTGACCCGCAGCTTTGACTGTCAAATCTAGTCCAAGGCTGCCCGCCCCGAAACCTCGGGGGTCAAACCTAGTCAAAGCTGGTCAAAGCTAGTCAAAGCTAAAAAAGTAGTGCCCATCCAGCTTTGACCGCCTTTCCCTTAGTCTCCCACCTCTGAGCTTTCACCTCCCGGTCAACGGCTGAACAAGCCTAAACAAGCCTGGAAAAGGCTGGAAAAACCTGCGAAACGCTAACTTCAGCCTTTCCCATGAGGGCTGGGTAGGGCTGGCTGGGGCTAACTAGGGCCAAAATCATTCCTACTAGCCGTACGGTGGCGCGGAGTCGTTCGGCTATTTTGCTATATGCTATCTGCTATTGCTTCGACATCAGCCTTTGGCCTTCAGAAATTTAGCCTTCCCGATACTTCGTGGCTGAATCCTGAAAACCTGAAAACGATTGGTTCAGTCAAGCTAAACAAAGCTAAACCGAGCTAATTTCTTCACTCGCCTTTTGCGTGGGTCACTCGGTCGCACGCCAAGTTTCCAGTGGATTTTGGCACGCTTTGCGCTATTTTTGAATGCTGGCGGCCAGAAACAATCAATAGAACGTAGCTATGGAAAGGCTTGCGTTAAACATGAACTGTATTCAAACTGAAAAACTATGAAACCTGTAATGATTATATTGACCGTTGTCGCGCTCGGCTTGGGCTTGGCCCTCCTGGTCCAGCACCGGAAGGCGGATGAAAAAATCGAGGCCCTGCAACAACAGAATACGCAGATCACGGCGGATCGCGATTCGACAAAGACAAAATTGGATGAAACCAAGGCAGTCGCTGCCAAATTGGAGACCGACCTGGCTGAACGCAGCAAAGAATTGATTTCAACTTCGGGAGAATTGACCAAGACCAAAGAGGAATTGGGCGCAACCAAGGAATCCGCGGCCAAGATCCAGTCCGATTTTCAAGCTGCCCAGGCTGAACTGAAGAAGCAGAGCACCCGTGTGACCGACCTCGAAGGACAGCGCGATGATTTGTCCAAAAAAATGGATGATTTGAATCACAATATTTCTTCGCTCGAAGGCCAGATCACGGAAACCAAGCGCAAATTGGATGCTTCCGAAGGGGATCGTACGTTTTTGCTGGCCCAGCTCAAGAAGCTTGAAACCGAACGGACCCAACTGGTTGCCCAATTGAATGACATCGGCGCCTTGCGCAAGCAGATCGCCAAATTGAAAGAGGAAGCCGCCGTTTCGCAGCGCCTGGCCTGGATTCGCTCCGGCCTCTATCAGGATCGTGACAAAAAGGGCGCCGAACGCCTGCTCGCCGCCACGCCCAAGCCGGAGAGCCCCAATAATAAGGTCCTGATCGAAGTCGAACAAAAAGGTGGCGCTAAAGTGACTGTGCCGGCCAACACTTCGCCGCAAAACAACTAATGAACCGGCCGCGGGCGCTCATTGACTCGCATGGCCGCGTTTTGCGCGACTTGCGGGTGAGCGTAACCGACCGATGCAACTTCCGTTGCATGTATTGCCTGCCCGAAACTGAGGCAGCGCAAAATTTCTATCGTGGGCGCTGGGCCAATATGCCGAGTCCAGCGCCCATTGTTCATCAATGGCAGCCGCGCGACGCCATTTTATCTTTCGAGGAGATTACCCGCTTTATCCGGCTGGCTGTCGGGCTTGGCATTGAAAAAATTCGCCTGACTGGCGGCGAACCGCTCCTGCGGCGCGAATTGCCAAAACTGGTCGCGCGCGTTTCTGAAATCGAAGGCATCAAAGATCTCGCCCTCACGACCAACGGTTTTTTGTTCCAGCAAAATGGCCGCCCGCTGAAAGAAGCCGGGTTGCGCCGGATCAGTTTCAGCCTCGATTCGCTCGACCGCGCCAATTTCCAAAAAATGACCGGCCGCGATGGCCTCCAGGAAGTGCTGGATGGAATCAGCTTTGCCCAGGAGCTTGGGCTCAATCCTGTGAAGGTAAATGCGGTTATTATTCGCGGAGTGAACGACCACGAGATCGAAGGCTTGGCGGAGTTTGCGCGCGGCCGCGATTTGACCATGCGCTTCATTGAATTCATGCCGCTCGACTCAGCGCGCGCCTGGCTGAAAGATTTGGTGCTGAGTGGCAGTGAAATTCTGTTGCGCCTGCAAGGCCGATTTCCGCTCAAGCAGTTGCCACCCAACAATACTTCCGAAACAGCCAAACGCTGGGGCATCGAAGGCAGCAAAGCGGAAATTGGAATTATTGCGCCGGTCACTGAACCGTTTTGCGGGCATTGCAACCGGCTGCGCCTGACGGCTGATGGCAAAGTGCGCACGTGCCTGTTCAGCGTGCAGGAGCATGATTTTCGCAATCTTTTGCGCCAGGGCGCCAGCGATGAAGAAATTATCGAACAATTGCAAGACGTCGTCTGGAAAAAGGAAGCGCGCCATCACATCGGCGAGCCGGAATTTGTTCCCCCCGCGCGCTCGATGAGCTGCATCGGAGGCTGAAGCTTTGCCCCCGCTGATCTACTTTACCAGATCTGGATTTTCCATAAACGCGTAACAAAGCATGTGGCAGATGCCCATCTGCGCATCCTCAGCGCGTCCATAGTGGGTCGAGTCGATCACGATCACGTGCTTGGCGAGGCCGGCGAGCTTGCCGCGTTTTCCGCCGACGAGGGCGATTGTTTCGAGCTGGTTCTTTGCCGCCCATTCAAACGCGCGCACCAGATTCGGTGAACTGCCGCTAACACTCAGGCAGAGGGCAATGTCGCCGGGTTTCGCGTAATTCATGAGCTGGCGAACATAGACATCCTCGTAGCTGTAATCATTTCCGAGCGCCGTGATCCAACTGATATTGTCGTTCAGCGAAGTGACGCGGAATCGGCGCGGCAGCTTGTCCGAAGCGCCTTTGCCGAGGTCGGTCGCAAAATGAGAGGAGTTCGAGGCGCTGCCGCCATTGCCAAAAACGAAGATTTGACGGTCTTCTTTCAGCGCCTTGCGAAACAATTCGATGAGGCTGGCCATCTGATCGACCGGAATGGAATCGAGGGCCGCTTTTTGGGCTGTGATATAATCGCTAATCCACGTCTTCATGCGTTAATTATGAGTAATTGATACACAAAACATAGCTGAAAAAATGCCATCATGCTGTGAGCTCAAAATGTTATTGCAACCGCGCGTTGGGCCGCCACCAATGCGCCCATAGGTACAGCATCTTCCGCGAGTGCGGCCAGGCGAATCTCCGGCCCGGGAGCAAATGCCTCCATTACGAATCGAGGCAGGTTGGCTGCAACTGCCTCCTGTAACGCAGCACCGAGAAGCGATAGACCGCCGCCAATCACAACAACAGCCGGATGAAACAAGTGGGTGACGTGAGAAAGGGCAAAGGCGATATCCTCGGCGGTCTCCTGCAAAATGTTTTGGGCGAGGGTGTCGCATTTAGAAAGCGCGGTGGAAAGATGCCGGGCTTCGCCACCAGTAGTATTGCCGACTAAATCTAAGAGGAGACTTTTAACACCGGCTTTTCTCGCCAGGCGAATTTTTTCATCCACCGCCCAGCCGGAACATCGCTGTTCAACAATTGTCCCGTGCTTATCCAGACGCACATGGCCTATCTCTGCTTCGCCGGGGTGCGCCCCGTGGTAAATTTTGCCATCAACAACCAGACCACCGCCGACGCCGCTACCGAGGGTAATATAAAAAACAGGATTAAAGCTCTTGCCTGCGCCGTGCAGCGCTTCACCGAGAGCGGCAATGTTGGCATCGTTATCAACAACGACCGGTGCTTCGGCCAACGTTTGCACCCAATTCGCAATGGGAAATTCCGACCAGCCTTCGACGTGGTGAGAGCAACAGATGCAGCCCGTCTGCCAATTTACTGGTCCGCCAAATCCGATGCCGACGGCGGCAGGCTGCCATGATTTTCGCAAATCCATTATAGCGTCTTCGATTTGTTTGCGAATACCGACCGCCCCGCGGCCAAGGTCGACATTAAAGCGCCGACGCTCGCGGATCACCAGGTCAGGAGAGGCCGCAACCACCTGCAATTTGGTGCCGCCAATCTCGATACCAAATAAGCCCGACTGTATAATCATGATTTTGCCGGTGCCTGAGCAGGTTTTTGCGCGGAGGTCGCGGCGGGAATGTTGAGTTTTTGCCGGAGCCGCTCAGCGGTTTTTGGATGAACAAATTGATTCTGCGGATTGACCATGCCGTCGAGGACACTTTTTTTCATTTCACTGAATGGCGCCAGACGCAGAGCCTCGCGGCTGAGGCGGCCGGTGTAGATGTTATATATCTTTTGGGCCATGAGGAGAGCAGCGGTGGCGCGGTCGTCCTGGTCGTAAGCAAAGCTGAGGTAATGCTGGTAAATAAGTCCTTCGACTACGGAAGTGGCTTTGTCGTGATTGAGAGTTTTGATATCGCCAGCTAGATAAACGAGTGCGTATTCATCCACCGGCTGATTAGCCGGGACGGTCTGGGGAAATTTTTGTTTTAGAACATTAAATAGGTCCGCCGCCTTTTTTTCCTGATTATTGGTGAAGAGCAGGTAAACGATCTGCTTCAGATAGTTTTTATACGCAACATTTATGGCATCTTTCTTTTCCGTTTCATCGGCGAGCATCTGCTCGTAAGTTTTCAATGCTTGATCCACTTTAGATAGATCGGGACCAAAATAAAATGGGTCCAGCGATACAATGTGCCCATGGAGAACGATTTGTTGCATGGATTGGTAAACGGCCCGGCGCAAAGTAATTAGGTCCTTCTTCTTGGCGGCCTTGAGTCCGAGCGAAGCCCAGTAGATAGCGTGCGCCTCGGGCAGCCGCCATTCTAGTGGACCATAAAGTTTATCTACTTCCTGCATGAAACGAGGATCCATTTTGTAAGTCTCACGCAAGGTATGCACGCGTTTCTGCGCATCGGGTGTTTTAGGATCGATCAGTTCGGCGAAATTGGGATGACCCGAGCCGAGGAGCGCGTCCATTTGTTTGGCCCAGACCTGTTTGTAATATAAATGCGCATCATCAAGCGGCTGGCCCATCTTGTGTTGAAAAAACCACGCCAGCTCGCGGTAAACCAAAGCGTCTGTCGGGCAATAGCGCAATCCATCATCACGGAGTAACTGGATGCCACGCTCGACCCAGCGCCAGCGGTCGGCAGGGTCGCTGAATTTAACCGAGATATTGTAGGCCATATTCCAGCTTTGCATGAGCCAGACCTGGGCGAAGGTGGGTTGAAGCTTCGTGATCCAATCAGCCAATTGAACCATCTCAAAATATTTGCCATCGTTCTGCAAATCGTTCGCACGAATCCAAAGTGAATTGGCGATAATACCCCGAAAACCACCCAAGGCGACGGTGGTAAAGGCCAGGACTGGCGGGGCATTCGAGCCCAAATCGGCCACGCGCATAAGGCCCATTTGCGGATCCTCACGCTGGCGGTTTAAGCGCTGCTGAAAAAAGCCCACGACGAGCAGGAGGAGAATTGCGCCTCCGAGCAAAGCCGATTTGTAAAGGCGCTTGCTCATCAGGTGGTACCTTGCGCTCGGGCGAGCTCGCGTCGTGAAAAGATAAAAATTCCGATTAAGGCCAGGGCGCCGCCGAGGAGGAGAACGGTTTTGGCAAAGGCGAAGCCAAGTTGCTCACCAGTAATGCTGCGACCAGTGCTAAGTGCATCCACCGGCGAAACGTCGTTGAAGAGATCAATAAGGTTAAGAATAGTTTTGTAAATGGGGACCAGCACGGCATCGAGCCAAGTATTGTTTATAGCCCCCGTTTCGTGATTGGCGCCCAAGATGCCGCCTTCAGAAATGGTGGAAAGCGTGTTGCGCGACATGGCTATGGCAATGACTGTGCCCGAAAAGAAGGCCGCTACTGGAAACGACAGCAAACTGGCGGCAGCCAAACCCAGGGCTGCAATTAGAGCCATCCAGAATAAAATCACCAGCAGTCCACGGCAAAAATTCGGCCCAAAACCACCTTCGCGATAGAGCACTTCGAAGCCGTCTTCCATCGGAAAGAGGAGAGCTGTGCGATCCATATTCAAGAACGCGACCGTCAGCATGCCATCGTCATCGAACAGATTGGGTGGGATTTGAAATTCGTGAAAAGTGTCCGGGGCCAGCTTTTTGTCCGAATTCCACCGGATCATTTTTTGTGGAACGCCCGCTGCCCAGCGGCCAAAGTAAGTGCCCGATGAATTGGTTTGCGCGGCGTAAAATTTAATCCGCAAATATAGCGGCTGGTCGCGAAGCTTGAACTTGCGCAGGCCAAGGTCGATTCTCCATTGTCGCGGATAGCCAGGAGGAACAATTTGAAT
>DASWRJ010000551.1:0-2351 GCA_036403255.1 Verrucomicrobiia bacterium | reverse complement strand
AGCCTTGAGAGGGCCGCGTCCTAACCGATAGACGAGTGGGCCTGCATGAGAGATAATGGATTTCAATAAACGCTGGCGCAACTTCTTTTTGCAATCGCCACCAGGCGAGGCGGAGCCCCAGTGCCCATGCCTCGCAGTTCTGAACACTCCCCCCCGTTCTTGAACAAGCCTCCAGAAAAGGTTAGACTTGGTTCCATGCCGTTATACGAATTTCATTGTGATAAATGCGAACGCGACAGCGAGGTCCTGGTGCGCTCCACCAAATGGGAAGGCACACCCTGTCCGCATTGCGGTTCAAAAAAGCTCCAGAAAAAACTCTCCATCTTCGCCTCGAGCAACGGCGGTGAAGCGGACGCCCCAAGCTGCAGTGGAACACCAAAATCCTGCGGTATGTGTGGCACGGGCAAGCCGCATTCGCATTAGCCGCATTTTTCTGCTGGAGAAGTCGAGGGCTTTCCCATGAAACTCTTCTACTCAGGCCCGTTGGTGAATACTGAAATGCTCGTAGCCATGCTTGAGAAACATGGGATCGCCGCTACGCAGGAATTTGCCGACTCCGAGGAGACGCAGAGCGCGCAAGACGACCTGAGCCGTCCCGCAAGAGTTCTTGTGCCGGAAGCAGATTATGATCGCGCGCACCGTCTCTTCTATTCGGAGCGCGAGGATGAATTATAAATTACCTTGCTGAGCTAATCTTTAGCTCAAATCCTCACGCCATGCCTGCTGTCGAAACCCTAAATTGCCCCATGTGCGGCGCGCCCGTCCAAAGTGATGCCGCCAATTGCCAGCATTGCGGGGCGCGTTTGGCCACCGGCGCGTGTCCTTCCTGCTTTGGGCTGATGTTCGTCGGCGCAAAATTTTGCTCCCATTGCGGCGCGGCCGCTGCCCGGACGGAGGTACCCGGAACAGCTCATGCGCGCTGCCCTCGTTGCGAGCTCGAAATGCAGCAGGTCGAGGTCGGAACCACCTCTCTGCGCGAGTGCGATCGTTGTCACGGAGTTTGGGTTGATAAATCCACGCTGGAACAGATTTGCACCAATACCGAAAAGCAAAGCGCATTACTCGGCAATGCCGAGCCTGCTGCCGTAGCCTCCGAAATGGAATTTGAGAAAAGCATTCGGTATCTCCCCTGCCCTATCTGCAAGCAGTTCATGAACCGTGTGCAATTCGCGAATTGTTCTCACGTGATTGTGGATGTCTGCAAAGCCCATGGAACGTGGTTTGATAAAGATGAGTTGCGGCGGATTATTGAGTTTATTCGAGCCGGCGGAATGCAGATGGCCCGGGAACATGAGATCAAAACATTGGAGACCAGACGCGAACGCTTGCTTGAGGAACAGCGCGCGGACCGAATTCCGCTCCCTGGCACAGTCCAGGAAAACCAAATTTTTGATTTGAATGATGTTCTCGTAGCAGCGAGCAATTTGTGGCATTGGATTAAAAAATAATGCAGGCGAAACGAGCTGCACAAAACGTCATATTTCAGCATTTTCGGCGCGTCAGACGCCAGCGAAAGTATTTTATTCATATACCGATCGGTATGTACTAACCCACTTATCCTAAGTCACTTACGCAAATTGAATGCGCATGAACAGGTAGCTTTGGCTAGCGTCCAATCTATGTATGAAAACAAAACTTCTCGTTGGTTTGGCAGTAATCGGGTTTGGGCTGGCCGCAAGCCAATCCGCCCACGCCGGCATCTCCTTTGGGATCGGTCTCCCATTGCCGCCGCTGCCGTTTCCGCCAATTCCGGGTATTGTGGCTCATGTGCCAGCGCCCGTCTTTGTCGCTCCGGCTGCGCCAGTTGCCTGCGCGCCTAACCCATACGTTTCCGGTTCTGTGGTGATTTCAGCGCCGCCCGTTTGCGCGGCGCCGTATTACCCCGCGCCGGTTGTCGTAGGCAGGCCGTATTACTATCCGCATTATGCTTATCGTGGTGGCTATTATCACCATCCCATTGGGCATGGCGGTTACCGCCACTGGTAAATTCGCGCGGTGCAAGCCGCGAGAATGAATCAGCGGTTGAATTCACAGGCGCAGTCGCAACAGCGGCTGCGCCTTTTTGGTTGAAATCGAGATGACTGCAAGCCCGAATATTTTGATTCCCTTTTACGGCCACTTTTTTTACTCTCACACGCTGTTTGATTTTAGATCGTGTTGATTTGACCGGAAAATTCATTTTATGCCACTGACACATACCCGTGAACTGTTTGCGAAGGCACTGAAAGGCAAATACGCCCTGGGAGCTTTCAATGTTAATAATATGGAGCTGCTCCAAGCCATTATCGAGGCCTGTGAAGAAGAGAAAGCACCTGTAATTCTGCAAATTTCACGTGGGGCCCGGCAATACG
>DASWRJ010000550.1:0-4082 GCA_036403255.1 Verrucomicrobiia bacterium | reverse complement strand
ACACCCATCTGCCGCCCGTGCCGCACAAAATCCGCGACGATTAGGAAATAACTGATGAACCCTGTCTTCTCGATGACTTCCATCTCAAGCTCCAGCCGCTCCATCACTGTGTTAATCGCTGGCGCTACATGTGGCCGAAGGTGCAGCGGGGGTTGGCTGTCGCTCACTGCATGCTCGGCGCTGCTTTCCGGCGGTTGATATGTGGGAAGCCGCTTGGGCTCAGTGATGCCATCCAATATAAATTCTTTTCCCTCAGCGCGGACCTGCAACGTGTAACGCCGCGCCAGTCCTTCGCAAATCATCTGGCGCAAATAGCCTTCGCGAGTGAAATGTTCCGGAGGATGAAAAACAGGGTAATGCAATTTTCCAAACTCAATCTCGACGTCGCATTTTTCAGCCACCTCCAGAGTGTTCGTGACCGCCTCGGGCGTTTCCGCAAAGAGGGCCTTCATTTCCGCGGCCGAGCGCAGGTAAAACTGCTCCTGCGTATATTTCATCCGCTTCTGGTCCTCCAGTTGCGATTGGGTGCCGATGCAAATCAAGCAATCATGCGCGTGTGAGTGGCTGCGCTCGATGTAATGCACGTCATTCGTGGCCACGCACTTGAGTCCGAATTCCCCTGCCCACTGCAACAAATGTCGATTGACCTTCGCCTGGTCCGGTATGCCGTGGTTTTGCAGCTCGAGGTAGTAATTCTCGGGCCCGAGCACCTGTTTAAACCAATCGATAGTCTGTCTCGCCTTTTGCAGATCGTCCTTCGTAATCAAATCGGGGACTTCACTCGCCAGACAGCCCGATAACGCAATGATACCCTGGCTGTTCTGCGCCAGAATCTCTTTATCGATGCGCGGTTTGTAGTAATACCCCTCCAAATGGGCGGCGCTCACGAGCTTAATCAGATTTTTATAGCCCTGCTCATCACGCGCCAATAACAGCAGATGATGATAAACATCCCGCCCGGAGTTGGAGGCCTTCTTGTCCAATCGGCTGCCGGGCGCGACATACACCTCGCACCCAATGATGGGTTTGATGCCCTTCTCGCGCGCCGCCTGGTAAAAGTCGATTGCGCCGTACAGTGCGCCATGGTCGGTGATGCTAAGCGCGGAAAATTTCAGCTCATGCGCTTTTTCCATCAGCTTGTCCAGCCGGCAAGCCGCATCGAGCAATGAATACTCGGTGTGCAGGTGCAAGTGGACAAAGTCGGCATGAGCCATACAACTATTTTAGTGAGCCATTGAAGAGCGGCAAGGAATCACCCCAAAAAGTTCTTCGCAACCTGTTCACAAAACGCACAGGCGCAAGCCCATGGCTCGCCAGAAACAAGCTATTCGACGAAATGCGGGCTAATAGGCGTCCATTTAAGCTCAACGATATGGCACGCCTCGAAACCTTTAGGTCTTACCCGACCCAGCGATGATTTTCCCGGACTTGCAACATCGCCGCCAAAATGTTGTTCCAGGTTTCCTGTTTCATCATCACGTCATTCGGGAACATGCAGCCATCCCAGCAGATGTGTTTGAATTTCTTCGTGACCTTGCCTTTATCGTCCCGCATCCAATACCCTGCGTCCCGCGCGATATTCAATTTCCCATTCGGGTCTGTCGCCAGGCAATGGCGGCCAGTCTTATCGTGCGAGCCCGATCCTTTTACGGTTGCGTCGTTTTGCGCGACATGAAAATCAATCGTCCAGGGCCGCAGGGCGCTAGTCATTTTTTTCATGGCCTTGTGGAATTCTTCCGGCTGCCACTTAAAATCTTTGGGCACGATCCGATGCTCCGGCGCGTTGTAGCCGAGGGTGTAGAGAAGCGTATGCGCCATGTCTGCCTGAAAACCGACATGCTTGGGTTGCCCGACTTCCTCGAGCAACTGCACCATATACTTCCAACTATGCATCCCGCCCCAGCAGATTTCCCCTTCGGCAGCCAGCCGCTCGCCGTGATCCTTCGCGACCTTCGCCGCCTCCTTGAATGTCCTGGCAATTTTTTTCGTGTTCCCCTTTGGGTCCTTTTCCCAATCCGTCACACCGGCGGCCGAATCGATGCGCACGATTCCATAAGGACGCGCCCCGATGTCGCGCAGCTTCTTGGCAATGCGGCAGGCCTTTTGCACCTGTCCGACAAAATTCTTCCGCTCCTCATCGCTTCCCATGGCCGACCCGCCGCCAGTCGGCGGCCAAACCGGCGCCACCACCGAGCCGATGACTAAATTCTTTTTCTGAATTTTGTCCGCTACCCGCCGCAAATCATCTTCTTTGATATCAATGCTGATGTGCGGATCGAAAAGGAAAATATCAACGCCATCGAACTTGGCACCATTCACCTCCGCTTTGGCCGTGAGATCCAGCATCGTATCCAACTCGATGCATGGTTCAGCGCCAGGGCTGCCCTTGCCCACCAGGCCGGGCCACATGGCATTGTGAAGTTTCGGGAATGTATTGGCGTTGTTCATAAATCTAAATTCCTATTGGTGTCATCATTGAAACGCAACCAAGCTAACAGGGAGCGAAATTTTGTTTCAACCGCAAAATGGCCAAACATGCTCCGCCCGGCAAAAAAGAAGGCGCGTTGTGCTTTGCGCGCCTAAAATATCAGTTTACACGAGCCGGGCCCGTCGTTCACCACCTCCGGTGATAATAATGCGGACCGTAATAGAACCGAAATGTCGGTCCATAATAATATGGTGGCGGCGGTCCATAGTAATATGGGCCCGGCGGAGGATAAGCGTAATTGGGTGCGGGCGGCTGGTATTGATTCATCTCGAAATAGATGCGCTGCGGAATGCGATCTTCCGGCGACATCAGATGGCCGGTCTGGAAAACCCGAGTTTGCTGAAACTGGTTTGTCGTTAACGGCTGCGCCTGGACGACGTAATAATAGGACCCAAAATCGTGAAACGTTCCGTCCCGGTCTCCGAATATTTTAATATGAACCGGCGTGTTCCCGACATACTCGCCATTCGCTTCGATTCGGGCTCCTGGCGCTGATGCCTCCACCAGAACATCATAGGCTATTGTGCCATTCGGCCCGCGTTCCACGTTCGGGGGCAAAGGTGTCGTTTCGCAACCAGTCACCAACGCCGCGCCTGCCAGCGCTGCCACAAACAGCCATTTCGTATTCATACCGTAAATTTGCCCCAGGATTTGCGCCACACAATAAGAATCTTCCGGGGTCGATCACCCTTCCCAGCTCAGACTGGCGAGCAAATCGCAAAAGCATTGCCAAAAAGCCGCCCATCCGCGCAAAGTGGCTCATGCGGTTTACGACCCTTTGCTTCCCTCTCCTTGCCTTCCTCGCCTGGGCCGCAACGGGCTGCCAGTCAGTGCGTACTTGTGTGGAGAGGCCTTTTCCGGGATTGCGAACCAATCTCGTCCAAACCAGCACCGGCGGTGGACGTCTCCGCCTTCTCATTGTTCACGGCATGTCCACCCATACGCAGGGTTATTCGAGCAATTTTGTCGAAACCATTGCCAAAAAGCTGAAGCTCAATTGTGTCAGTTCCCAGCTTGTCAGCCTGACGAATTCCGCCGGAGAAACGAATGGCTTTTTGGCCACAAGTGATTACCAGGCTAGCACCAATCGCTTGCGAGCTTACGAGCTCACCTGGTCCCCGGTTACCTGGGCTGAAAAGACGAACCAATTCGCCCTCGACAGCCAGCTCGACCGCAAGCGGGGTCACCTCAATAAACAGCTCAAATCCGATTTGCTCAATGATGGATTTGGCGATGCCGTCCTCTACCTGAGCACCGGTTTTAAACCCAAAATGCAGGAGCCGGTCACAAATGCCATCCTCCGCATCCTTGCCGACGGCTTCACGATTCACGATCAGTTTATTATCATCACACACAGCCTCGGCAGTAAATTGACCTTCGACAGCTTCAATAGCGTGGCCCGTTCACTTGCCAACTCCAGCAAATCGGAGGCGCAGGCGATCACCAATCTCGCCGCTCAGACCACCTACATGATCATGCTCGCCAACCAAATCCCTCTTCTACGGCTCGGCGAAACCAATGCCGCTCCCGGCCTGATTATCAATGGCAACAAACAGATCAAACAATTCCTCGACATGCGCCAGCAGGGGCTGCA
>DASWRJ010000549.1:0-5132 GCA_036403255.1 Verrucomicrobiia bacterium | reverse complement strand
AAGTGATTGCGCTGTATGCACTTGCTTAATCAAAGGTCTGCCCAGGCCAAACGCTTTAGGTTCGTTGTCATAGGTCTGGCCATGCTGTCGTTTGGTATGCACGCCTTTGCCGCTTCCATCCCTTCGAATTCCGTGAACCTGGTCGCTTATCCAGTCACAAATACATGGAGCTTTAACGCCTCAGGGTCGGATCTTGGCACGAACTGGTTGCAACCTGGCTATGATGATACAGCCTGGCCAATTGGTCGCGGCGCTTTCGGCAAAAGCAACGGCTCGCTCCCTCAACCATTGAATACTCCGCTTTCGCTGACGGGTCCTTCAGGTGCTCGAATCATAACCTATTATTTTCGGACGCATTTCAATAACCCTCTCACGAATACGGCAGTATTTCTGCTCTCATCTAATTTAATCGATGACGGCGCGATCTTTTATTTGAACGGAGTCGAAGTCTCTCGGTATCGCCTCCCTGGAAATGTCACGGCAACAAACTACGCGCAATCTTCACCAAACGATGGGCTTACTTATGAAGTGACCAATTGGCCCACTGCGCAGTTATTACAGGGCGATAATGTAGTGGCAGTTGAATTGCACCAGGGTTCTCCGGCGAGCACGGATATAGTTTTTGGGCAATCACTTGCCTTCGCACCCCAAACCAATACTGCACTCCGCTTTCTGGCTCAGCCGCAGGATGTGAGTGTCAATGAGCATCAAGCGGTTATTCTGGCACCCGCGCTTTTCGGCTCGGGCCCTGCGGGACTGCGCTGGTACAAAAACGGCGCTGCTATCAGCGGCGCAACAAATCTGCTCCTCAGCTTTCCCGATGCGCACGGCTCCAATTCGGGTGATTATTATCTACGTGCGACCAATACTTTAAACGTGATCACCAGCCGCGTGGCTCATGTCACCGTAACGCCTGATACTATCCCGCCCACACTGATAAGTGCCATTGCTTACAGCCCCACGGCAGTCCAGGTGCAATTTTCAGAGACGATTGCACTCGCCAGCGCGACCAATTCCACAAACTACAGCTTCGTCCCAACAATCCCTATTGCCGGCATTTCGTCGCTCGCGACAAATCTGGTGCTTATTCAATTGGGAGGCAGCGGCGTGCAAAGCAATGCGCTGTTGAAAGTGAATAATATCCGGGATACAGCCGTTCCGCCGAATACAATTAGTCCGGGAAGCAGTTTGCCAGTCACGATTGCTTATGATGCTGCGGCGCTTACGCATCCTTTGACCGCCATCCAAACCGTATTCATCATCATGTTCGAGAACCAGCCCTGGGCCGATGTCATCAACAGCCCCGATGCAGTTTACATCCGCTCTCTTCTGGGCAGCGCCGCTCATGCTGAGCGATACTTCAGCCCGCCAAACTTGCATCCCAGCCTGCCGAATTATCTTTGGCTGATCTCTGGGACAAACCTTGGTGTCTATGATGATAGCAATCCTTCGGCGCATCATTTTGCGACACATGCGCACTTACCCGCCCAATTCGACCGCGCCGGCATTTCCTGGAAGGCTTACCAGGAAAATATTTCGGGAACAAATTGTCCAAGTGTTGATGCTTACCCGTATGCCGTGAGGCACGACCCGTTTATGTACTTCGACGACGTGATTGCAAATTTGGCCTATTGCACGAACCACATTCGGCCCTACTCTGAGTTGCAGGCGGATTTGGCCAATGATAGGGTGGCTCGATTCAATTTCATTACTCCCAATGTCACCAATGACATGCACGATGTGCTCACCGGAATCTCCCAAGTTAAAGTTGGCGACAATTGGCTCACGCAGGAGCTTCCCCAAATATTGAATTCATCTGCCTTCAGTAACAACGGAGCCGTTTTTCTTGTGTGGGATGAGGACGACTACAACGCCGTTCAACAGCCGATCGGTTGCATCCTCCTTTCTGCTTTTGCCAAGACGGGTTACTCGAATACTATTTATTACACGCACAGTTCCACTGTCCGCACCATCCAGGAGATTTTTGCATTGCGCCCTTTTTTGGCGGATGCCGCCAACGCCCCTGATTTAAGCGACCTGTTCAAAGTCCTTCAGATCAGTTCCATCCTGCCGCTGGCAAATGGTCAGATGCAGTTCACCGCCACGAATACGGTTCCTGGAAAAACAAACGTGCTGCAAGGTTCGAGCAATCTGGTGACTTGGATTAACCTGCACACTAATGTCAGCACGACAAATTCCGTCACGCTTACGGATGGGCAAGGTGGCGCTTACTCCAATCGTTTTTATCGCCTCCTGCAAAAGCCTTAACTACACCGGGCACTCGACACCTGGAACGATACCCACGTTCGGAGCTCACCAGAACAGGAGGACTTTGCGGAAGTGACAGCAGGCCAAATGCAGGGTAATTTCCGAGCAAAGTTATGAGCAAGAAAAGCGGGCACATTGCAGAATTAATCGCGAGCTGCCAGGGGCGCGAACTGGACGCGCATTATCTCGGTTATTTCGAGTGCTTTAATCGCCAACTGTTTTACGAAGCCCACGATGTGCTGGAAGAACTTTGGCTCACCCAGCGGCATGGACCGAATGACGGTTTTTACAAAGGGCTCATTCAATTCGCGGGTGCTTTCGTGCATCTGCAAAAGAACCGCCTCGGGCCGGCCGCCGCCTTGCTCCGCCTCTCACGCAAATACCTTTCCGGTTACCCCGCAACTCATGAACGGCTGAAGATTTCCATGCTTTTAGGGTACATAGATGATTGGTTGAAGAAACTTGCTTCGGATGGCGGCACAAACCCTTTACAGAAGAACGCACCGCCAGTACTTGAGATCTTGAATACTGTTTAATCTAATGCTCGCTGGCGACGACACATTCATGTTTTTCGTTCTGCATTCCAACTACAGGGTGGCTGGTTTGCCAGGTTTCGCAGGAAGATGGATACGCGCAACTGCTTTGCCGATTGCTGTAACGCTCATGCTTGTCGTAGGCAACCGAGTCCAGGCAGGCAATCCTTCTTCGCAGGTCAAAACGAATTACTACAAAGTGACAGGTTCAACTCCTCATGAAATTCGGCATTCGATCGACGAAGCCCGGCCCTGGAAAATGCGACAAAATGTGGATGCGCAAACCCACTGGCATATTGACTGGAAATTCTCCAGCAATTCGAGTGGGGATTTATGGCGGTTAAAATCTTTTGAACTCGCGGTACAAATTCTAATTGATTTTCCAATTTGGGACCGGCCGCCCGACGCGAGTGACGAAGTCATCGCCAGGTGGAAAGCTTATATCGCGGCACTTTGGAAACATGAGAATGGCCATCGCGCGATCGCGCACACTGCGGCAGCGGAGATGCAGCGGCGAATCGCCCGATTGCGGCCCGCTACCACGCAGCAGGAGTTGCGAAAAGGAGTGGACGATATCTGTCGGCGCGTGATTGATGAATTTGCCCAACAGGAGGTTCAATACGAGAAGGAAACACATCATGGCGCCGGCCAAGGCGCGGTGTTCCCGTAATTTTCATTTGGAGATCAATGGATGCAAAAGATTAACACGAATAAAATTCAGGAGGTAAGCTGGACTTCGCCCAAGGGCAAATTCGCCGGCTCCGGAATTGAAATCTCAGAGGAACTGGGCCGAAAACCACAGTCGACCGATTTAATGGAGCGGCATCCATTTGATGTGGAAATATGCCGAATTCAGCCCGGAAAAACTCCTTATCCGTACCATTCCCACAGCGCTCAATGGGAATTCTACCATGTAATCTCGGGGAGAGGCTCTGTGCGGCTCAAGGATGGAATTACTCCAATCGAACCTGGTGACGCATTTATATTCAAGCCTGGAGAAGCTAACCAAATATTGAACAATACAGAGCAGGACCTCGTGCTCTATGTGGTTGCCGACAATCCATTGGGTGAATCGGGACACTATCCAGATAGCAATAAATGGATTGTGCGCTCTCCGGAACGACGCCTGCTTCGCTCACAAGCCCTTGATTATTATGATGCTGAGGAATAAATCAGGTGCTGCCGAGATTGCTGTGTGTGATTTAACGCAAGAAATGGCCAGTAACAGACAAGAAATGGTGAGCCATCATAGCAAATTCACGCTGTAAATTTTTCAGAAGAAAGGATGCTATGAAGCAAAGTTCTAATTTCGATTTGACCATCTGCTTTAAATCACGAAGCGCTCGCGTGGCGCTACGACTTGCAGCGCTCGGCTTTTTAGCCGCCCTCGGATTCGTTCCTGGCTGGCATCATCTGTTCGGGTTCAGCGGATTTTTTGGACTTATCGGCGTGGCATTCATCATTGAATTCTTTCACCATATCAGGAAACGCCGAACTCGATTCACTTGAGGATGAGAGATGGAGCCAGTTGTCGGATTTGAACCGACGACCGACGGTTTACAAAACCGTTGCTCTACCACTGAGCTAAACTGGCGTTGAGCCTGAAAATACAGGGCTTTACTAATGTTTTCGCAATCTTTAAAATTGACCGCGAGACGGTTGCGTGACACTCTTGGCTTCCGTTGTGAACGAAAACAAACGAAAGAAAGCCAATAAGCGGCACTGGCCGAATGTTTATACTCGCATCCACCGCAGCGGTCAAGTGAGCTACGTGGTTGACCTTGGCTTAGTTAACGACAAGAGAGAACGCCACAGCTTCAAAACCAAAGGTCAGGCAGAGACGTTTGCCGAGCAGAAACAAACTCAACGGCGGAATGAGGGACTTGCCGGGCTGGCTTTGTCGTCCGACATTCGAAATGACGCCGCAAAAGCGGCCGCCATCCTAAGCCCTCACGGCATTTCCTTGCTGGATGCAGCGAATTATTATACGAAACACGTACTGGCCTACAAGAACGCCCCCAAACTGAGTGACATCGTGGATAAATTGATCGCGGATGCGGAGAAGAATGAGCGCCGGGTGAGGACAGTAGATGAATTAAAATCACGCCTCAATAGCTTTGCCGAAGATTTTCCTGGTCGGCAGCTTCACGACATTTCAATCGAAGAAATTGAAGATTGGCTCGATGAGGAGGACTGGGCACCTCGAACAAAAATTAATTACGTCACAAAAATTTCACAACTTTACAATTATGCACTCCTGAAGAAATGGGTGGACGCAAACATCACTGATGGAATCACTCGGCCAAATACCGAAGATAAAGAGGCAGGAAT
>DASWRJ010000548.1:0-2635 GCA_036403255.1 Verrucomicrobiia bacterium | reverse complement strand
CGACGAATGCCGATTTCGCGGAATGGCTGGCGCTGGAAGCCGAAGAAGCGAGCGGGCATTTGCATCGAGCGTTGCGCCGAGCTTCGCGCGCGGCGTTTCTGTGGCCGCGGGAAGTGATTGATTTGGTAAATGAGGATGAATCGCTGCAACAGCTTAGCGGCGTCGGGCCATATCTGGAACGCATGCTGAAGCGCTGGTGCGAAGCGCCGCCGCCATTGGTCAGGCCGCCACTGCTCCGCCGCGATTTTATGACGCTTGCGGCGGCGCGCAAAGTTCTGGCGCAGAACCCAAATTGGAAAATGCAGTATAAAGGCGATTTGCAAATGCACTCGACCTGGAGCGATGGCGCGGGATCGATTGCCGGCATGGCGCAGGCCGCGCAAAAGCTCGCGTATGAATACATCGGCATCACGGATCATTCGGAGGGACTAAAAATCGCCGGCGGAATCGGGGCAGCGGATTTGGCAAAGCAGGCGAAGGAAATCGAGGCGCTCAACGCGAAGTTTGAAAGTGGTCGGAAAAAGTTTCGCGTGCTTAAATCGATCGAAATGAACTTGTCGCCTGATGGCAGCGGGGACATGGACGCCAAGTGCCTCGGAAAATTGGATTTGGTGGTAGGATCGTTTCACTCGCGGTTGAGAGTGACTGAGGATCAAACTGCTCGGTATCTGGCAGCGATTCGGAATTCGCACGTGAACATCCTCGGGCATCCGCGCGGACGCATTTACAATCATCGCCTTGGTCTGAAAGCGGATTGGGCCCGTGTATTTGCCGAGGCAGCGAAGCTGGATAAAGCTGTCGAGGTGGATTCGTATCCCGACCGGCAGGACCTGAACCTGGCACTGCTGAAGATTGCGAAAAAGGAAGGCGTCCGCATCGCCATCGACACGGATGCGCACGCGCCCGAGCAACTTGGCTGGGCGGAGCTTGGTTTGGCGACCGCGATGCTGGCCAAGATTCCGGCGGAGCGGGTGGTGAATTTTATGGCGGTGGAGGAGCTACTAAAGTGGGCGCGTTGAATAACCACCTCAATGCCATTAGTACTGCGCGCGTGATCAGTAATCAGTCCTCAGCTTTGGTGGTGGTTGCGGACGTCTCGGCCTGCCTGGCCAATTCGCTGGCGTAGTTCTTCGCGGTCATGTGGCGTCCGTAATATTTTTCAAAGGTTTTGATGAGTTGCGCGCCATTGCCGTCAAATTGTTTCAAATTGATTTTGTGGCTTTGCTTTTCTCCGGCGGCCTCGCAGTCGATGACCAGATTCTGCCCGCCCAACTGGCCCTCCTTCACCCGGCAAGATTTAATCGTGGAAAAGAAAATCGGCGCATCGGCGGCGATTTGCAGCTTTTCATAATCCAGCGTCGCAATCTTCTTCTCCCCCTTCCCAAACTGCATGACCGGGAAATACTTCTGAACATGGGCAATCTCGACTTCTCCCTCGGGCTTAAAGCGCCAGGCGAGCATCTCCTGGTGCGCCGCATGAAAGGTTTCCTCGAAGGCTTTCCATTGCGCGGCTTCAATCGCTTCGGCTCCGGCAATGGCAGAGTACCAACTGTTGTCCACGCTCGGCACCGCGCCCGGGGCAGCGAGGACGGACTTGCACTCCAGGCCGATATTTTCAATGCGGCGGGCCAGCGGCGGATGTGAATCAAACGGATGCGGAGTATCGGCCTCGGCCAATTCCGTGCCGCTGGCGCACACTTTAATAAAATCCGGAAAACCGCTTTCGATGCGTTGAAAGACATCCATGCGATCGACCATCTGATTTTTTCCAAAAAGGGTGGACTGCACCTTGGCACGATAACGGCAATAGGCGGCGACCTTGACCAGTGCCTGCGCCATGTCATTCGGGGAGGTCATTTCCGCGCCGATTTTATCGGCGCGAAATTCGCGAGCACGCCGCAATTTGTTCAATGCCAGGTGGTAGGCATTCCAAAACATAAGCATGAAATGAAAAATCGGACGCGAGATGCCGCCCTGATAGAGCGCTTCGAGATAATGAGCATATTTGCCCAACAACGGTGAAATGCGTTTGGAGTAGATCGTGTCCTCACCGCTGAAGTGCGCCAATTCGTGAGCGAGCACGCTGTCGGCTTCGCTGCGCGTAAGGGTTTTCAGCAGGGAAAGGCTCATGAATAATGTGCGGCCAGTGAAGCGCTTTTCGCCTACTTCGACGGGGTGCTCAGTGACGAAGAAGTTATCGTCAATGCCGACGAATATATTGTCGGGCGGTGCGATCTTGAGCCGCTCGGCCATGTGCGAGACGCGTTCCCAAAGCAATGGGGCCTGTTCTTTGGTGACGAGCTGGCCGTCGAAGTTCGCAGAGTCGGAAAGCTTGCGGAAGATGGCCTTGATGATGAGGGCCGCGGCACAGAGAGCGAGCAGACCGGCGACCGCGATTAGTTTAACATAATATCTCTCGATCCAAAAAGCCGTGACCCAAAAGGAGAGCGCGACGGCCAGCGTTCCCTGGCCCAACACTTCGATGACGGCAAACCAGCGCAGAATCGTCCACCCAACGCGCAAGCTCCAATAGAGCGCATTTTGCGAGCGAACAGAAAACGCCAAGCCCAGCCCCGCGATGACCAATGCAGCAGCACCAGTCACCAGGCAAACCAGAGCAATGCGCTTCATCCAG
>DASWRJ010000547.1:0-6057 GCA_036403255.1 Verrucomicrobiia bacterium | reverse complement strand
CGGCACCAATCCCGGGATATGCACCGGCCGTATCAATAAGAGTAATAATGGGCAGCCCAAATTTATCAGCCATGCGCATGAGGCGCAGCGCTTTGCGATAGCCTTCGGGATGAGCGGAACCGAAATTACGTCGAATGTTCTCTTTGGTATCACGGCCTTTCTGCGTGCCAATGACTACGACACGCTCTTCGCCGAGTTTTGCAAGGCCGCCTACGACGGCTTTATCGTCCGCGAAAAGACGATCGCCATGCAGTTCCTGGAAATCAGTGAAGGCGGTGTGAAGATAGTCCAGGGTGAAGGGCCGCCTCGGATGGCGGGCGAGTTGAACGCGCTGCCATGCATTGAGGTTGGAGAAAATCTGCCGGCGGGTTTCCTCCAGCTTTTTCTCCATGCGGGTGATTTCTTCCCGAATATCAAGGATGAGATTTTCGGGTTGCTTGCGCAGTTCATCGAGCTTGTTTTGTATTTCTGCAATCGGTTTTTCAAAATCAAGCTGATGCTTCATACGGTCAGGAAGTGTAGAAACGATATAGGCTGCTGGCAACGCCGATTTTATTGCCCCAGAATGGTTTAAATACGCGCGTAGGCGGCACTCAAAGTGGCCACGCCGCGCTTTTTAAATTCACGCTCGAAGTCTGTGATGACCCCTTGCAAATCGGCCTGAGTTTGGGTGGGGCGAAAATTTTGATGGGCGGCAAATACTTCGAGCATTTGCTTGAAGTAATCTGGGTCGTCCGTGCGCAAGTAAACAACGCCTTCGCTGGCCAGAGCGCGCGCCGCAGCTTCAGCAAAAGCCGCATTAATTAGCCGATTTTTGCGGTGCTTGCGTTTCGGCCACGGGTCGGGGAAATAAATATGTAACGCGCTGACACAGCCGGGCGGGAGCAAATACTCGACAAGGTACCAGGCTTCGAGACGGACAGCGCGGAGATTTTGGAGACCAGCGCGGCGACCTTTTTTATCTATCTTGCGCAAGCGTCCCAAGAGCCGCTCGACCGCCAAAAAATTTCTCTCCGGATGAAGTGCGGCCCATTGCACGATGAAGCTGCCGTCGCCGCTGCCGAGTTCGACCTCCAAAGGCTGCGGCTTCGGAAAAAGGGAATTCAGAGCAAGCCGATCAATAATTGAGCTGGGTTGATAGATGAGACTTTGCTCAGGTGTCGTGGACGAGCTGGAGACTTCGTTCATCCTGATAATTAGCTCCGGCGATCCAAATAGGGATTGGGCATGGAAAGGGAAAACTAAAACATCCAATTTATGCCCGCGGTCACAAAGAGACCAGCGCTCATGTCCAGCTTGGCCTGGCGGCCGCTGGTGCTGAAATTGGCCTTCGAGAGGGAAAGAAATTGGGCACCGAGGAACAAATCAGCGTCTTTCTGGAGATGGTAGTAAACAATGGCATTGGCGTAACCACCATAAACGGGATCGAGTTTGCCGAACTTGCCCGTGAGACGGGTAGTGCCACCGCTTTGAAGACTGGCGGTTTCGTCGAAGCGATATTCACCATTGACGAGGCCGAATGCTCCGCCCGCGCTGGCGCTTACACCCCATCGATGAGTCAAATCCCAATAAAGCGTCGGCCCGATCCGAAGATGGTAAAGATCGACATCCAAAGTACGTGTGCCATGGAGGACGCCAGCAGAAGGAGCGCTGGAAATGTCGGTGGCTTGATCAAAAATCACCGGACCGATCGCGTTAGGGCCAGCCTGATAGCTCGTGGTATTTGGCAGAGTAACACCGGCGGGAACAGAGTATTGATGCGTGGTGCTCGAAAATATGCCAGACAAGTTCCCTCGGTCTTTGATGGAAATCGGCAGAAAACCAAATCCGAACTCAATGCCAACACGCGCGCCGCCAAAATGACCCACATTCATTAAATATGCCAGGTCAATGCCGAGATAAGGCGAATCACTGTGGCTGCTCGAACCTGGATCGAGGATTGCGGAATTGGCGCTTTGAAAAGTAAGCGTCTGGGCCATGGGAGCATATTGCGTGGCGCGGTTGTCATAGCCGAAGTACGCGGTATAGCCCTGCGCATTCCCGGTTTTATCCACTAAGACATATCCATTATCATAGGTATGGTTAGCTCCCGAGACCCCCGCTGGGCCTGGATTTCTTCCAGTCAAATTCAGCGCGCCACCCACATTAAAGCTTCCTTTGATGTTAAAGCCGACCGCGCCGCCGAGGCGAAATCCGCGCGTCCAATTATCGCTCGGGGCGTAAAGGAGCTGCGCGTGCGCCAGTGATCCGCTCAATCCTGTCGCCGCCAGGGCCAGCCAGCATCCGCGCTTCTTAAAAATGCTCATGTAGTTTTCTGATGATGAATTCGCGCTCACTGCAATTGCCTCACTCGGTAAATGCGCATGGGACTTTGGCTCGGCAAGCTGATGGTCTTCGGCGGGCCGTTATCGATCCATTGCACCCAATTGGCCTGGGCGACAATCGACGGTTGCGCTGCCAGTGGATTACTGAAGTTACCGTTCGTGCTGTAAACAATTTGATAGGTGCGACCCAGCACGGCCGGAAATTCCACAAGCACCTGGTCAGCGGAAAGCATCGTCATCTTCACCACCAGATTCGTGCTCGTGTTAGTAGGCCCGCTCACGCTTACAGCCGAGACGCCAAACGCCTGAAGAGTGGGGTCTGGTATGGGCGTGCGCGTCGGGATGAAGTATTCCAGAAGTAAACCGACATTTTGCCCCGGAGCCAGCGAACTGGGATACACGACGAACGGGCTGCCGTTGTTTGTGCCCACCGCATTGAAAAGCCTGTCGGGAGCCGTCAAACCCATGACTACAACGCGGGCACTGGCTACGGTGTTTGTGCCGATGTTCGATAATACAATAGATTCCTCCATGAGACCGGTTTGCGGGTTGAACTGCTGCGAGGAATTGAAAGTAGCCTGCAGTTGGCCAAGCACAGGCCCGGTTACGTTTACGACAACTGAGGCGGTATTGTTACTGGGATTATTATCGGAAAATCCAGCAGCCGCAAGAGTAGCCGAAAGGGTCAAATTGCCGGTGTTGGTGGGCTGGATTGTGACCGTGACTACCTCGCCAGTGTTGGCGTTGAGCGCGCCAAGGTTGAACGTGATTGAATTGGGCCCAAGGGTGGCCTGGTTACTCGGGCTATAGCCGCGCAGTGTGACGCCGCTGGGAATGAAATTGGTCAAAAACACGCTGCTGGCATTCAGCACACCCTGATTTGTGACGACCAATTGGTACGTAAATAGATCGCCGGTAATGACCCCGTTCGTCGGGGTCGGGATAGTAACAGACAAATCAGCGGGCAGATTGGTGACGGTGACGACCACATTCGTGCTTACCTGTTCGTTTATATTCGAGATGCTGATGGAATTGGTAAAAAGTCCGGCGGCCGTTGGTTGAATTTGGACGATAAGGTTAGCGGTCGTAAAGGGGCTGAGATTTGGGATCGAAAAAAAGACCGTCTGATTGCCATTCGTGAAAATCCCGGTATCAGTGACAGCCTGGACGTAATTCTCCGGACCAGAAAATGAATTCAGCACGGAAATACCGACCTGGGTTTGAATGGTGGCATTGCTGATGGATATCGTATAGGTCACAGTATTGTTGACGTTCAGTGTAGTGGGACTGACCTGCACATCAACGGGCAGGACATTTTGTGCTTGGGCTGGACTGGACAGCAGAGCTGCGAAGGCAACGAAGACAGCCAAAAAATATCTTCCCGGCGGCAAAATCATTGGCGGGAATTAAGGATAACGGCCAAATAGAAGTAAAGGAAATTGTGTCCCGGAAAGGGGAAGGAATGCGCTTTATTTTTGTGTTTTTCGCCTGAATTTAGAGATTTAATCTGGCCATTTTTTACGTTCATCCTCGCTTCACTTCAGTTTACAATTTTTCACTGCCCCTGTATCTGGCGCAACATGCGATTGGCGCTCGCGTCATCCGGAGCGAATTTGAGCCCTTCCTGCAGCTCACGAACGGCTTCGGGGTTATTCTGCTGACGTTGATAAGTGAGCGCTAATTGAAAATGGAGCACGCCGCGCCAGGGCTCGATGCCGATTGCTGTCTTCAACGTGTCTTGCGCATCGGCCGCAGCGTCCATGTTGAGATAGGCCATGGCTAGATGCGAGAGTGTAACCACGCTCGCTGGCTGAACTTGAAGCGAATGCTTGAAGCAATAGACTGCATTGCGGGGGTCGCGCTGATTGGCAAAGAAGTCGCCGCGATACGCTTCTGCAACTGCCCAACGGGAGCGAACAGGATCATCACTCGGCAGAATGGCCAATTTGCCCGCGCAGAGTTGGGCCGCCTCAGATTTATCCGCAAAACCGAGGTGCAATGCCGCCAGTGCCAAAGCTTGCAAATCAGGATCGGAGTTGTTCGCAAGATTTAAAAGTTGCCGCAGAATCTGAGGATCATTTTCAATTTCCGGCTGAGTAAATCGAGGCACATTAGCGGTTTCGCTCTTTCCGAGGAGTTTGAGGAACTCGATCAGACCTTCCGCCTGGGCGATTGGATGATTCTCAACTGGTGATAGAAGCAGGCCAGCCGCCGCATGAAAATCGGCAGTTTCCTTTGCCTTGAGCACGTTCGCCACCATTGGATGCTGAGGCTTTATTTCGCCATACCATTCCCGCACGCGCGCTTCCTGCCACGCTAGATCATGATCGCCGTGGCAGTTTTGGCAGGCGTTTTCGATCCCCAAGTTATGATCGAATGCCGGGCGCGGAATGGGAATGCTGTGATCGGAACGGGCAAAATGAAGATGCTGTCCGATGCCACGATGCTGCAGATACGGCATGTGGCACGAAGTGCAAAGATTGCCTGCAGAATCGGACTTGTGATGCGAGTGTTGCTCGGGGGACAACCCTTTGCTGGCATGACATGAAGTGCACTGGCCATTGTCGAAGCGGCCTGCCAATGGCTTTCCCCAGACGTCGCGATACTGCTGCGAATGCGGATCGTGGCAATCGACGCAGGTCATGGAGCCGTTCAGGTAGCAATCGCTGTAGAGGTGATTGCCCTGGTAGCCGAAGTTTCGCACGCGCCCATCGGCTGTGTAAGTCTCTTCGAATTGAGGAAATTTGACTGAAAAATATTTCTCGAGCGGCTCGCCGGGCAGATAAGGCTCCTCGCGAATCATGTCCTTGGTGGCGTGGCATTGAAAGCAGACTGCAACCGAGGCCTCTTTCGTCAGCGTGGCGAGCGGCTTCATGCCGATATCAACGCTCCGCGTGGACCCCTTGCGGCTGACAATCTCGATATGGCGGCGACCGCCGCCATGGCACGATTCGCAAT
The DNA here is from genome assembly GCA_036403255.1 of Verrucomicrobiia bacterium. GTDB lineage: Bacteria > Verrucomicrobiota > Verrucomicrobiia > Limisphaerales > JAQGOV01 > JAQGOV01. Next base: position 775 of record DASWRJ010000547.1, on the reverse strand, counting down.
TAATTTGGAGCGACTGGTAATGCGTCTCGTACCGGTGGGCAGCAGGATCGTATTGAGTCGTGATTTGGCTGCCGTGGCAATTTTGGCAATTGGAAAATTCACTGGTAACGCCGAGGACGCGGCGCGGAGGCCAATTTGCCAAGTCCTGGGCCAGCGAGAGGTCAGTGCTGACGGGCTGCCAAGTCATGTCGCGCCGCACCTGCACGAACCAAAGATTTTCGCGTTTGATGAAATCAAAAGGAAGAAATCGAACGGTGCCATCATCGAACTTGTGGAAGAACGACTGCGTGCCGCCCCCATTCATATGCCCCCCACCAATCACTGCCTCGGCCTTCACCTCCACTTTGGGTGTGCCCGCTTGTTCGATTACAAAAACGTATTCGTGCCTGGTGTTAATCGTCGGGGTGACTGTGCCATCCCTAAAGTGGAGGGGCTGGCCATTAAAAGGCGCAATCACTTTCATCTCGCCCGGCGCGCCGCCAGCCTGGCCATGGGTGGAAGCTTTCCACACCGAGTATTCCTTTTGATGACATTTAGCACAGGCCTCCGAGCCGACAAAGTCAGAGTAGGTGATTTGTTGGTTTTCGGTTGGCGCAAGGCGACTTGAAGTAGTGTTCGAAAATTGAGCATTTGAAGGGTTTCTCAATTTAGTTACTACATAAATCCCGACTGCGAGGAGTAGCACAACTGCCATGGGCAGCATCCACGCAAACCGTCGCGGCGGTGGCTCGGCAGGAGCCAGAGGAAGCTTGTTTTCATTCGCCGGACGCTGCTT
>DASWRJ010000546.1:0-2898 GCA_036403255.1 Verrucomicrobiia bacterium | reverse complement strand
CGAAAAAATAATTCGTGACCTGGGACTGAACATCGAGCTCCGCCGCCGCGCTACTGCTTCATTTACATCATATCAACGCGATGGCGCGCCACGAGGTCTGCTCTTGAGCAATGTTTCGGATTCGATCAGCCGTGAATCTCTTCGCGAACTTACGGGTCGCGACGGGGAGTTTGAACAATTGAAAAAGTTTTATGGGCTGGCTGCCAGTTTTGCAGAGCAGATTTGGGATAGCATGCTGGAGCCGGTGCGCTCGCGAGAGGAGTGGAAAAAGCGTTTTGAAGGCAATGAGCATTTGCGGGAAGCGTGGCGCAGTTTGATTGAGGAGCCGCTCGGTGATGTCGTGGAGCGTTACATTCAGGACGATTTGCTGCGCGGCCTCGTGTTTACGGACGCGAAAATTGGCCTTTTCACGCATCCCTATGATCCGACTCTTCTACAAAACCGTTGCTTCCTTTACCACCTGATCGGAAACCGAACTGGCGAATGGAAGGTGCCAGTCGGAGGCATGGGGCACGTGGCTGAGGAGTTAACGCGAGTTGCGCGCCAGCACGGCGCAGAGATGCTGACCCGCGTTACAATCAAGAGTGTCGATTTTTCCGCGAAATTGAAAACCGTGATATTTGATTGCGCGGACCAACAGCAAACCGTGGAGGCGCAGTTTGTGCTCGTCAATTTCGGCGCAAATGTCCTGGCTAATTTGCTGGGAAAGCCTTACTCGCCAGATGGGACACACGAAGGCGCCGTGGTCAAAATCAATATGCTGCTGCAGAAACTGCCGCGCATGCGGGCATCGAAAGTTTCCAATCATGACGCCTTTGCCGGCACTTTTCATATAGACGAAGGGTACGAACAGATGAAGACGAGTTATCAGCAGGCTGCCGGGGGTCAGTTGCCGGATAGAATTCCGTGCGAGATTTATTGTCACACCCTGACGGACAACACCATTCTTTCACCCGAATTACGGCAGCGTGGGTTTCACACCCTCACCCTCTTTGCGCTTGATACTCCGTGGCGATTATTCACGGGGAACAATTCCCGGATGCGAGACGTGGCTGTGGGGCGCTGTCTGGCCGGATTGAATAACTGGCTGGCCGAGCCAATTGAAGAGTGCCTGGCTCGCAGTCAATCAGGTGAATATTGCATCGAGTCAAAAACGCCGGTTGATCTCGAGCGCGAACTGGGCATGTATCGCGGCAATATTTTTCAGGGCGCGCTGACTTTTCCATTTAGCGAAAGCCCCGAGGCCACTGGCACGTGGGGCGTGGAAACTGAATTTCGGAATGTGTTCATGTGCGGCTCGAGTGCGCGCCGCGGCGGGGCGGTGAGTGGAATTCCGGGGCATAATGCCGCAATGAAAGTGCTGAGCAGCTTAAGGAAAAGTTAAGGTGGCTGCCCCTTCCGCAGGTCCACGACTAACATTCTTCATGATAATTCACCTTGAATTGGCGCTATCCGCGGCAGCGTCTAAATGCTACATTCAAAGTTAGCAATGCTGACCTTCTTCAATGGCGGGCGCGAAAGATTCTGTGATGGCCTTTCCAGACGCAGCTTCCTGCAGCTTGGCGGTTTGGCCATAGGCGGGCTTGCTCTCAGCGACTTATTACGGCTAAAGGCACAAGGAGCAGTTGCCCCAGAACGCCGCGGCAAGTCGGTAATAATGATCTGCCTCGGTGGTGGTCCAAGCCATATGGACCTTTACGATATGAAGCCGAATGCGCCTTCTGAGTTTCGCGGCGAATTTCATCCGTTCAGATCCAGGGTGCCCGGCATGTGGATGAGCGAATTGCTGCCGAACCAGGCGAAGATTGCGGACAAGTTCTCGGTCGTGCGCAGCGCGACCTGGCAGGAGCCAGACCACCAGCGCATCGAAATTTTCACTGGCTATCCCAAGCGCGAGCGCCGGCCATCATTTGGTTCGTACGTCAGCCGTTTCGCGCAAGCACGTGAAGCCACTCTCCCCAAGTTTGTCAGCTTAAGAGGCGATGACCAGGAAATTGCCGAAGCCGAGCAGCCGCTTTGGGTCGGTGCGCAACACCGCGCATTCGTTCCCAATAATAAAGGTCTAAAAAGCCTCGAGCTGACTCGCGAGGTGGACATTTCACGGCTGCGCAATCGCAAGGATTTGCTCACGAGGCTGGACACACTGCGGCGCGATGTTGATTCCAGCGGCGAGATGGGAGCGCTGGATAAATTCTCCGGCGAAGCGCTGGATATGCTCACGAGCGGCAAAGCGCGGCGTGCTTTTGATCTAACGGATGAAACACCGCGCACCTTGGATCGCTACCGCAGCGGTGGAGACAAGTTCATGTATTCGCATGCGCCGAAATCCGCTTCGTTTTGGGATTGGCAGGCATTTGTCCGCGCCCGGAGGCTGGTTGAAGCCGGCGTGCCGTTTGTCTCGATGCAAGTCGGTCTTTGGGACCACCACTGTGCGGAAGGTTTGCCCAGCCTATTCGAATCTTACCGCACGCTCGTTCCCCTGTACGATAATTGTCTCTCGGCCCTGATAAGTGATCTGCATGAGCGGGGTTTGCAGGATGATGTATGCGTGGTCGTCTGGGGTGAATTTGGCCGAACTCCCCGTATTAATAAATTCGGCGGACGCGATCATTGGCCGGGCGCAGGCTGCGTCCTTTTCGCAGGTGGCGGATTGAAAATGGGTCAATACGTCGGCGCAACCAATTCCACCGGAGAATATCCAATTACCCGCGCTTACACGCCGCAGAATATACTCTCTACATTATTTCATGTGCTTGGGATCGATCCCTCGCAGACCGTTCCGGATCACAGCGGCCGGCCGCAATACCTGCTGGACCAGCGCGATCCAGTTGCTGAATTGATTTAGGCCTGGCCAGGACGGTCGGTGTTAGTTCATGGCGGCAACGGAAGCCATGTTTC
>DASWRJ010000545.1:0-3682 GCA_036403255.1 Verrucomicrobiia bacterium | reverse complement strand
AATTGGGCTGCAATGCGGGCACCTGCCATGGAGCACGGGAAGGTAAAAACGGATTCAAACTTTCCTTGCGCGGTTACGATCCTGAATATGACGTGCGCGCGCTGGTTGATGACCTCGCCTCGCGGCGCGTGAATCTCGCCTCGCCGGATGACAGCTTGATGCTGCTCAAAGCCACTGGCGCCGTGCCGCATGAAGGCGGGCAGCGCACCAAAACCGACGAAAAATATTATCAGATCCTTCGCGCCTGGATTGCCGAAGGGGCCAAGCTGAATGCCAAGAGCGCCAAAGTCGCGCGCATCGAGATTTCCCCGAAAGACCCTGTAATGCAGAAAATCGGTTCGCGCCAGCAAATGCGCGTCATCGCGACTTATACGGACAATTCCAGCCATGACGTGACGGCGGAGGCTTTCATCGACACTGGCAATGCCGACGTAGCCACGACGGATAAAAATGGCCTGGTCACCGCTTTGCGCCGCGGTGAAGCGCCGATCCTGGCCCGCTTCGAAGGCGCTTATGCCGCCACCACCGTGACCGTCATGGGCGACCGCACCGGTTTTGTGTGGAAGGACGCGCCCACGTTCAACCACGTCGATGAACTCGTGGCCGAGAAATGGAAACGCATGAAAATCGAGCCGAGCGGCATCTGCTCGGATTATGAATTTATTCGCCGCGCCTATTTGGATTTGACTGGTCTGCCCCCGACTGCCGAAGAGGCGGTGAAATTTGCCAATGATTCTCGCGATACAAAAATCAAGCGCGAAGAGTTGGTTGATAAATTGATTGGCTCAGCCGACTATGTCGAGCATTGGGCCAGCAAATGGGCCGATCTGCTGCAGGTGAATCGGAAATTCCTCGGGGATGAAGGCGCTCGCGCCTATAATACATGGATCAAGCAGGAGGTGGCCGCGAATACCCCTTACGATCAATTTGTCCGCAAAATCCTGACCGCCAGCGGCTCGAACAAGGAAAATCCGCCTGCGTCATATTACAAAATCCTGCGCACACCCGCTGAGACGATGGAGACCACCACGCATCTTTTCCTGGCGACGCGTTTCAATTGCAATAAATGCCACGATCATCCCTTCGAGCGCTGGACGCAAAATCAATATTACGAAACCGCCGCCTATTTCGCCCGGCTTTCCTTGAAGAAAGACGAGAAGGCCAGCGGCAACGGGACCATTGGCGGGTCCGCAGTCGAGGGCGCGAAACCGCTTTTCGAAATCGTCTCGGATGCCCCCGAAGGTGAAGTCAAACATGACCGCACTGGCAAAGTCACCCCGCCCCATTTCCCCTACCCTGCCAAGTACGAAGTCCCGAAGGAAAAGGCCTCGCGTCGCGAAGAGCTCGCCGCCTGGATTACTTCGCCGGACAACCGCTACTTCGCCATGAGTTATGTCAATCGCATTTGGGGTTACCTGCTCGGCACCGGGATCATCGAGCCGCTGGACGACATCCGCGCCGGGAACCCGCCCACGAATCCCGAATTGCTGGAATGGCTCACGCAGGATTTCATCAAGCATAACTTTGACGTGCAGCATCTGGTGCGCACGATTTGCAAATCGCGGACTTACCAACTCTCGCTGGCCGCCAATAAATGGAACCAGGATGACAAAATTAATTACTCGCACGCGATTGCGCGCCGGTTGCCTGCCGAAGTTCTCTTTGATGCCGTATTCAAAGTGACCGGTTCAAGCCCCACCTTCCCCGGGATGAAAGCCGGCACGCGCGCGGCCCAATTGCCCGATGCCGCCCTCGATGTGCCGAGCGGCTTCCTCGCTAATCTCGGACGCCCCGCCCGTGAAAGCGCCTGCGAATGCGAGCGCAATAATGACATCCGCCTCGGCTCGGTCATGGCGCTCTTGAGCGGTCCCGCGATTTCTGAAGCTATTAACAATCCCAACAACGACCTGGCGAAAATGGTTGCGAGCCAGAGTGACGATCGAAAATTGGTCAACGACATCTTCCTGCGCATTTTGAACCGCCCGGGCACCGAGAAGGAACTCCAGGCCGCGTTCCAATCCATGGGGATTATCGAAAAAGAAAATACACAACTTGCCGCGGAGCTCACCAGCTACGAAAAATATCTGGCGCCCATTACCGCCGAGAAAGAACGTCAGCGCCTGGCCTCAATCGATAAAGCGAAGAAAACTCTCGCGGATTACGAGAAGGAATCAGCGCCGAAAATTGCTGAAGCGGAAAAGAAACGGATCGATTCCATTGCGGCGGCGGAGAAGGCGCTCCAGGATTTTGAACCGAAGCTGGCCGCTGAAGAAGCCAAATGGGAAAAAGCCCTTGGCTCTAATCGCTTGCAGACCGCCTGGGTGGCCTTGGACCCGAAAGAACTGACACCCGCGAACAAAGAGACGAAGCTGACCAAGTTGAAAGACCTGTCCGTGCTCGCGTCCGGCTCGCAAGGGGCCGACAATACGGTGCGCCTGGCCGTGGATACTGATCTAACCAACATCACCGGCATCATGCTTGAAGTCCTGCCCGATGACAGCCTGCCTAAGTTTGGGCCAGGCCGGGCTTCTGATGCAAACTTCGTGTTAAGCGAATTGCGCGTCAAAGTCTCTCCCAAAGGCAGCACCAACACGCCTGTCGCTCTCAAGTTTTCGGATGCGAAAGCGGACTTCAGCCAGAAGGAATATGACGTCAAATTCGCCATTGATGGCAAGGAGGAGGTCGGCGGCAAAGGTTGGGCCATCGGAGGAGCTCCCGTAGGCCAGCCTCATCAGGCGCTGTTCAAATTTGAGAAGCCGGTCGGCAACACCAACGGCACGACGCTGCGTTTCACCCTCTCCCAAAAATTCAGCAAAGATCATGCGCTCGGGCGCTTCCGCATCTGGGCCACCACTTCCAAGAATCCGCTCGAATTTGGGCTGCCGAAGAATGTGGCCAAGATCGTCAAGGCCGAAGCTGACAAGCGCACCGACACCCAAAAAGCTGAATTGCTGGACTACTATCGCACCCAGGATCCTGAGCTGCGGAAAAAGCAGCAGGAACTCGTGACAGTGAAAAAGCCAATGCCTGCTGATCCGAAGCTGAAAGTGCTGAAAGACACCTTGGCACGTGTAAGTCTGCCGCTGCCGCTCGATCCGAAACTGGTTCAGTTGCGGCAGGATGTCAAAGATAGCGAGAAACAATTGGCCAACAAGCGGTTGACGGGCATGCAGGACCTGGCCTGGGCCTTGATAAATAATCCTGCATTTTTGTTTAATTATTGATAGATTTGGTCAACACAAACACGAAAGGGCAATTATGATTCGAATTCCTGGCGGGACATGCAGTGACCTCTGCGATCCGAACATGAAACTGACGCGGCGCGATCTGTTGCGCATCGGCAGCTCCAGCATCCTCGGATTGACACTCGGCTCGATGCTCAACATGAATGCCCGGGCCAAGGAAACGTCCCTCGGCGGCGGCCCCGGCTGGGGCAAGGCCAAGAACATGATCATGATCTATCTCCAGGGTGGCCCCAGTCATCTTGATTTGTGGGATCCGAAGGAGAATGTGCCCGATAAAATTCGCAGCCCGTTCAAATCCATTTCGACCAAAATCCCGGGAATCAATTTCACGGACGTGCTGTCGAAAATGGCGAAGGTGAACGACAAAATCACCATGATCCGGTCGATGAGCTACACGCCGAATGGGCTTTTCAATCATACAGCCGCGATTTACCAAA
>DASWRJ010000544.1:0-6308 GCA_036403255.1 Verrucomicrobiia bacterium | reverse complement strand
CAAAGCCGCCCTAGAATTGCACGCCCCGCCAGGATCACGAATCCGCCCAGCCAAATCAGCGCCGGCCACCAGGTTGACTCCGCCGGCCGCGCAATAAGCGCCGTGGCGTTCTTAAGCGGCCCCGCATCGCTGCGGCTTATTGAAGCAGCTTCCCGCGAGATGGGCCCGATTTTCACCACCACTTGATGCAAAGATTGAGTCTTTTCTGTTGGTATGGACACGGTTCCGCGTCGCGTTAATCCGCAGCATTCGACGATGAATGTCGTCAGTAAACCGATCATAACGACTCGCCAGACAGCGAGCCGCCATTGCGTATTCAGCAGTCGTGCTGTCAAAGCACCCAAGATGATGGCGACGAATGCCTCCAAGCCGATCAACCCGAAAAGATTTCCCCATGCGCTCAGGTTCATAATTTTTTCTTTCTTTCCGCAATTAGGCGCTCCAGCTCGCGTAACTCGGACCGGCTTACTTCGCGATGTGTCAGGAGATGGTTGACTGCTTGCGTCAGGCTGCCGCCAAAAAGTCGGTCAAGCAGATCGTCCGACATACTGCTCGAGACTTCCTCTTCAGCCACAGTGGGCAGGTAAATAAACGAGCGGCCCTCCTCGCGGTGGCTGACCAGGCCTTTCGCTTCCATTTTACGAAGCATGGTCGCGATAGTCGTGTAGGCGAATTGGGCCGAACCACCCAGTTCTTCATGAACTATTGCCACAGGCGCTGCACTGCGCTCCCAGAGCACACGCATGATCCGGAGCTGGAGATCACCGAGTCGTCGACTTTTTGGCTTTTTCATAAATTCGAGTTGCTACTGGAGTAATACTACTCTGGTAGTAAACACGTCAACAATTATTTTTTGGCTCTGCTCCGGTGGCCTTTTTCATCGGCTCTGTTTCGTGTCACCGCTTGCTTTGCGTCCCTTGTCGCATTATGCTCCGCCGCAATGAATTCAGTGCTGCTGAGCCGCGGACGCATCATAGACCCATCGCAGAATATTGACCTGCTGGGTGACCTGCTGATTCTCGATGGCAAAGTAGCGGCTCTTGGCCCCAACGCTGCCCGAAATGCTCCTCCTGAAATCGACCAATTGGATGCTGAAGGGCTGATTGTTTGCCCTGGCTTAATCGATTTGCACGTCCATCTCCGCGAGCCGGGCCAGACCGCAAAGGAAACGATCGCCACAGGCACGCAAGCTGCCGCGCGCGGCGGGTTTACGTCTGTTGTCTGCATGCCCAATACTTCACCGGCCATCGATAGCGCCAGCACCGTCGCTTTGATCCATGAACGAGCGCAAAGCAGCGGCCTCGTCAATGTCTATGTAGCCGGCGCGATCACCAAGGGCATTGCCGGCGAGGAGCTTGCGACCATTGGCTCACTGAAGAAAGCTGGGGTGGTTGCGATTACCGATGATGGACATTGCGTGCAGAACAACGAGCTCATGCGTCGCGCCCTCGAGTATGCGAAAATGTTTGATCTTCCCGTGATGGACCATTGTCAGGATTACGCCCTGGTCAGCGACGGCGTCATGCACGAGGGATACTGGAGCGCTGCGCTCGGCCTGCGCGGGTGGCCAGCGGCAGGCGAGGACCTTATAGTCGCCCGTAACATCTTGCTCGCTGAACTCACCGGCGCACATGTGCATTGCCAGCATCTTAGCACGGCTGGAAGCGTGGAGCTTTTGCGCGCCGCCAAAAAACGTGGCGTGTCCATTTCGGGCGAAGCTTGTCCCCACCATTTTACGCTGACTGATGCGGCCATTGCCGGCAGCGAAGCGTTTTGGCGTGAAGATGGCAAAGGCGTCTTTGGCTATGACTCCGATGCAATCGCAAAACCTTCCTGGCCCAATTACGACACCAATTTTAAAATGAATCCGCCCTTGCGCTCTGCGCGTGATCGGGAGGCCATTTTGGACGGATTGCAGGACGGTACGATTGAGGTCTTGTGCAGTGATCACGCGCCCCATTGCGATTACGAAAAGGAAGTCGAATTTGATTACGCCCCTTTTGGAATTACCGGCCTGGAAACCGAGTTGGCGCTCTCTTTAATGCAATTGTACCATACGGGTCGCCTTGCCATTCCCGATTTAATTGCCAAATTCACTGTCGGTCCGGCGCGCATTTTGCGCCTCGATAAGGGAACACTGAAGGTGGGGAGCATCGCTGATGTCACACTCATGGATTTGGATAAGCCGTGGATTTATGAACGCGATCAAAGTGTCGGCAAATCGAAGAATAGTCCGTTTTACGGATGGAAATTGAAAGGCAAGGCCTTGGCCACAATAAAGGCTGGCAAATTAATCTGGCGTGAAGAAAATCAGACGATCTCGGTCTAAACTATTGTGTCCAACTAAAATGCAGTAAGTGGTTCAAATTTATGAAAAAAATTCTATTAACAATTCTCGCCGCCGGAGCGCTGGCGTTCCAGGTTCCTGCCGCTGAATCATTGTCCTGGTCAACCGACCTGCCTAAAGCGCAGGCACAGGCCAAAAAGGAAAATAAACTGGTCCTCATGGACTTTACCGGCTCGGATTGGTGTGGCTGGTGCATCAAACTCAATAAAGAAGTTTTCGCCACCAAAGAATTTACCGAATATGCCAAAAAGAACCTCGTTCTGGTGGAATTGGACTTCCCGTCAAAGAAACAACAATCCGAAGCGCTCAAGAAAGCCAATAATGAGCTCAAGGATAAGTATAAGATCGATGGCTATCCCACGATTATAGTGCTCGACGGCTCAGGCAAACAGCTCTGGACGCAGGTGGGTTATATGGAAGGCGGACCAAAGGCTTGGATTGCAGAACTCGATAAAACCAGGGCCAAAACGAAATAATTTGATGAAAGCGATTTTAGCTCTTGAAGATGGTTCGGTTTTTCAGGGAGAAGGCTTCGGCGCGCGCACTTCTGCCTGCGGCGAGGTTTGCTTCAATACCTCCATGACCGGCTATCAGGAAATCCTGACCGATCCATCTTACAAAGGGCAGATCGTAACGATGACCTATCCGCTCATCGGGAATTACGGCGTTAATAGCCAGGACGTCGAGTCCTGGTGTCCGCATGTGGGCGGCTTCGTCATTCGCGAGCTGTCCCCTGTCGTCAGTAATTGGCGGGCCGATTCTAGTCTGGCGGAGTACTTGGAGACGAATGGCATACCCGGACTTCAGGGAGTTGACACCCGCGCCTTGACCAAAAAATTGCGTGTGCGCGGCGCTTTAAAAGGCTTCATTTCTACGGAGGGAACTAGCGCCGAAGAAGCTGTCGAACGGGCCAGGAATTGGCCGGGGTTGGTCGGAGTCGATTATGTGAAAGAAGTCACACATAAGGAGCCGTTTCTCTGGGATGCCAAAGACGAGCAGAGTGCCAGCTTTAATATTGTGCATGGCTCCGGTGTCAGGGACGCGCGCACCGTCCGCGACCCTTTGCCACCTGCCGACATCCCGATAGTAGCCTTCGATTTCGGCATGAAGTACAATATTTTGCGCCGTTTGCGGCAGCATGGATTTCAGGTGCAAGTGTTGCCCGCCACAGCAACAGCCGATCAAGCGCTTGCTTACAAACCCGCTGGTATTTTTCTCTCGAATGGTCCAGGCGACCCGGCCGCGCTCGGTTATGCCGTGAAAACCGTCTCCGAACTCGTCAAAAAGGACGTGCCGATTTTTGGCATCTGTCTCGGCCATCAAATTCTCGGTCAGGCGTTTGGCGGCAAGACTTTCAAACTCAAGTTCGGCCATCGCGGCGGCAATCAGCCAGTTAAAGACCTCGAAACCGGTCGCGTCGAGATCACCTCCCAAAACCATGGTTTCGCAGTCGATTCTAAAAGCCTTCCCTCAGACCTCTCGGTCAATCGAATCAATTTAAATGACCAAACCGTCGAGGGTATGCGCCACAAGAAAAAGCCCATTTACTGCGTCCAATACCATCCCGAAGCCTCTCCTGGCCCTCACGATTCCAATCCCCTGTTCGCCGAATTCCGCGCCCTCATCGAAAAATCTTAGTTCCGATTAGTATTTATTCGTGTTCCATTTGTGGTTAATTGCGTCCTTCCGGCTAACTTCCTCACCTAAAGTCATTGCCCGTCCAGTCCTTCCGGGGAATTTGGCTTTGACTTGAAGGCTGCACTCAGGATAATCCGAAACAGGATCAATGCACTATGGCGCGACTTGTTCTCCTCAGTGAAGGCCTTACTGGCCGAAGCTACGAACTTAAAGTGGAAAAAACCACTGTGGGACGTGTTTCGGATAATGCATTTGAAATACCCGAGGCTTCCGTATCCAGCCACCATTGCGAAATCCTTCTGCAGGGTAAAGATGTCCTGGTGCGTGACCTAAACTCCACCAATGGCACTTTCATCAACGGAGATAAAATCACTGAAGCTATTCTCAAACCCGGTCAGATCTTGCGCTTGGGCACTATTGAAATGCGTCTCGAGGCCGGCGATGCCGCTCCGGGTGCTCTAAAGAAGCAGACGTTGGATCAGACCAAGCCTATTCCCCAGGGCGTGAAACTCGATGAGCTGGAGGGCACGCGCCCAATGAATTTTCAGGGCAAAACCGGCTTCGAAAAAAAGAGCAATAAAGGTACTAAGATATTTATTGGCATTTCTATTGTCATCGCCGTACTGCTGGTTGGTCTATTGGTCTTTCTTCTTACCAAATAACGGTCCACAGCACTGCTGTGCCATGCCGAACTTTGGCACTTCGCTGTTCAATCAGTAATTCTGCAACCTTGAATAGCTGAAGTTATTCGCCTATGCTCGCTCTCCAATATGGATAAAATTGCCATTATCGGCCTTGGCTATGTCGGGTTGCCTCTCGCGCTGCAATTTGCTCGTTCCAATGTGAAGGCCCTGGGTCTCGACATTGATCCTGCCAAAGTGGAAGCCTGCAATGCCGGACGCAGCTACATTAAGCACATCCACGACGCGGCGATTCTTGATCAGGTTAAGCGTGGCAATTTTGAAGCTTCGGCGGATTTCAGTCGCATTCGCGAAACCACCGCCACCATTATTTGCGTGCCAACCCCGCTGAATAAAAATCGCGAGCCGGATATTTCTTACATTCTAAAAACCGGCGAATCAATCGCGCCTCATTTGCAAAAGGGAATGCTGGTCGTGCTCGAATCAACCACCTATCCCGGCACCACTGATGAAGATTTGCGCGAAGTGCTGGAGCGCGGCTCGGGCCTTAAAGCGGGTCAGGATTTTCATCTCGCTTTCTCCCCCGAGCGTGAGGATCCAGGCAATCCGACTAGCGTTGTGGCCACAATTCCAAAAGTCGTAGGCGGCTTGACCCCAGCTTGCCTGGAACGGGCCAAAGCACTTTACAGCCTCGCCATTAAAACAATTGTGCCAGTCTCCTCCACTCGCGCGGCTGAAGCCACCAAGTTGCTCGAGAATATCTTTCGCGGTGTCAACATCGCGTTGGTCAACGAATTGAAGGTGGTTTACTCCGCCATGGGAATTGACGTCTGGGAAGTCATCAATGCCGCCAAAACCAAGCCGTTTGGTTTCATGGCCTTCTATCCTGGGCCTGGCCTGGGCGGCCACTGTATTCCCATCGATCCATTTTATCTGACCTGGAAAGCGCGCGAGTACGGCCAGCACACGCGCTTCATCGAACTCGCCGGCGAAATCAACACCCGCATGCCCGAATACGTGGTCAATCGAGTTGCCGAAGCACTCAATACGCAGCGACGCGCCGTCAATGGCAGCAAAGTCCTTTTGCTCGGGCTCGCCTACAAGGCCGATGTGGATGACATGCGCGAGTCGCCAACTTTCATATTGCTTGATTTGCTAAAACAGCGCGGCGCAGAAGTGGCCTACCACGATCCTTACGTTCCCGTCATTCGTCCCACCCGCGAACACGCGCATTGGACTGGCACTCGCTCAGTCGATTGGACTCAGAAGGTGATTCAAGGTTTCGATGCCATCGTCATTTCGACTGCGCACAAGCAAGTGAATTACAACGAGCTTGCCCAATGGTCGAATTGCATCATTGACACGCGCAATGCCATGGCCACGGTGCAAACACGCCCCGGAACCGTCTGGAAGGCATGACGAACGCGCGCTTCATCGCACTTTAGTTCCACCAAAAGCACCTGCATTTCATTGATGCTCTTCACCGATCTGCAAAACAACTTGCGCCAGCAACCCCGCAAATGGCTGGTCACCGGGGCAGCCGGATTCATCGGCAGCAATTTGTTGGAATCACTCCTTAAATTGGATCAAGCAGTGACTGGCCTGGATAATCTCTCGTCCGGTTATAAAGCAAACTTGGAGGCCGTTCGGAATACGGTTAAGCCTGAGCAATGGGCGCGCTT
>DASWRJ010000543.1:0-4447 GCA_036403255.1 Verrucomicrobiia bacterium | reverse complement strand
GCCCAATCCGGGCGGCTCTTCATTTTTTCGAGCGTCTGAAGCATCAGACAGAATCCTTCCACGCTTATGCCGCAATCCAGCGCGTTCCGTGCGCCTTTCATTACAGCTTCGTGCCACTCTTTGGGAGTGAGCAGCGAGTTAATCGGAACTGTCCCGGATTTTAGCTGAGCTTCATATTTCTGGTAATGCCCGAGGTAATGATGAGCCATTTCGATTGCAATCATATCCCCGACTATTTGATTAAAATGACTGACCTGGTGGTTCATGGTGTCAAACGACCAGCTTTCATTGTTTGCTATTGGCCGGAGCTGGGGCAGGGAATCGCGCGATTGCGCTAGAGTGGTTACATAATTGTCCAAGAGCCCCGATTGAGAACCTTCCAAAGCTTTGGCGTGGGATAGATATGTTATGAAATTTATGAATCCGCTCGAAATGGTGACGGCCTGCCAGGAGTTGGTGCCATCAAAGTAAAGCGTCGCCTGTAGATAAGGCGTGACCACCTTTTCGGCCAGGAGCGGCACCGGAGTCAGGTGCGCGCGTTTTTTTGCATCTAAAGCTTTATAAAGGTCGAAGGAAATTTTGCTAATCGATTCGTACCCTGTCTCATAACGCCTGAGTTCAGACGCATGCGAACATGGCAATAAACCCAAAAATAAAATACAACCCAGCAGGCCTCTCCCTGCTCGAAGAGCACAATACGACATCATCATTCCGCCGTGCTGTATGCAATTGCATTGCCATACTTGCGTGCCGGCTTTTTTCGCAAAACATTGCCGCTCTCGACGCGGGCAGGATATGATGTCACTAATGAAATATCGCCGGTTTGGCCGCACAAATCTCCAAATGCCCGTGTTTAGCTGCGGAGGGATGCGCTATCAGTTCAAGTGGCAGGATGTATCACCCCAAGACATCCCTGCCGAGAATCAGGACAACCTGGAGGCGACGATTCAGCGCGCGATTTCTTTGGGCATAAACCATATCGAAACCGCGCGCGGTTATGGCACTTCCGAGATGCAACTTGGGCGCGTCCTTCCTGCACTGCCGCGAGAGAAAATCATCGTCCAGACCAAAGTGGCTCCGGCCCAAAATCCGGAGGACTTCCTGAGCAATTTCGAGAAATCGATGAACTATCTGCGGCTGGATCATGTGGACCTGCTCGCGCTGCATGGGATCAATCACCGCGATTTCCTCAAGTGGTCGCTCCAGAAAAACGGATGTGTGGCTGCCGCCCGAAAATTGCAACGTGACGGTCGCATTCGCCACCTCGGATTCTCCACTCACGCGACCACGGACATCATTCTCGAAGCCGTGAACAGCGGCGAATTCGACTATGTAAATCTGCATTGGTATTTCGTGAACGACCTGAACTGGCGGGCCATCGAAGCGGCCCAAAAGCAGGACATGGGCGTTTTTATCATCAGCCCAAATGACAAAGGTGGAAAGCTCTACGAGCCGCCAGAAAAACTCGTGCACCTTTGCTCACCACTGTCACCAATGCAATTTAATGACTTGTACTGTCTCGCCCGACCGCAAGTTCACACGCTTAGTTGCGGAGCGGCCCGCCCGAGCGATTTTGACGAACACATTCGAGCTCTGGACCACTACGACCGAATTGCAGAAAATATTGCGCCAATCGAGACTCGATTGCGCGCAGAAATGGAACGCTCGCTCGGGTCAGATTGGTGTGCTCGTTGGTTCGAAGGTATCCCTCAATACGTGGATGTTCCCGGCCAAATCAACATTTTGGAGATTTTGCGACTTTGGACCTATGCCAAATCCCTGGATTTAATCGCCTGGGGCAAAATGCGCTACAATTTGCTCGGACAGGGCGACCACTGGTTTCCGGGAGAGAATGCCAGCAAGAGTCAACAGTGGGACTTAACTAAAGCTCTGGCCGGAAGTCCCTTTGCCGAACGCATCCCTTTCATATTGCGCGAAGCCCACGAAATGCTATTTGAGGGCCCAAAAGTGCGATTAAGCCAAAGTTGAGTGGAATTTTGAGGATGCCGATATTAAACAGGGCCAATCTATTTGAATTTCCAGCGAAAATGCGCTTAAAATAAACGAGAAGTATGCGCGAGCGGAATTTGCTTTATTTATTCCTTGGTTTGAACGTGGCCCTGGCAGCCGCGTTCGTGATTTATTTATTTGTTTCCACAGCTGGCCAGCCAAACATTCAACTGACCACTTTTGCCACTAATTCGGTAAAGCCCACGGTTAAGTCCACCAATTCCCCCCAAGTCGCCGCCAGTCCTGCCGGCGACAAAGCCAGCAACAATCCTCCGGTTGCCGCGAGCAATGCCGTAGTTGCAGTGCCGCCGGTCAAACCAGTTCTCAGTTCGAAGAAATTCGGTTGGGAAGATATCGAGACTGATGCTTACGGAAAATATATTCAGAGCCTCCGCGCAGTCGGATGCCCGGACGAGAAAATTCGCACCATCATCCTGGCGGACATAAACGAACTGTTCGCCCGGAAAAAACAGAAGCTTGCCATCGAAAACGATCAGAAGTGGTGGACCGCTGAATTCGCCTACACCATTTATGTCAATAACTTGCAGGAAAAGGGCCGTCAACTGGAGGAAGAGCGGCGGGAGTTGCTCACCAAGCTTCTCGGGCAGGAGGCCGCCCAAAAAGATGAATGGGAACCGCTGCAATGGAGCAGCGTGCAACTCACCGGGCCTCTCCTCGGAAACCTGGCACCTAAAGTCCACAATGAAATCCAGGAAATTTGCGCTCGCTCGCTCGAGCGCCAGAACACGTATTTATCTGATCGCACCGCGCAAGGGCAGCCACTCAATCCCGTGGAAATGGCGCAACTGCGCGAGCAGACCCGGGTCGATTTGCGCAAAATCCTGAACCCCGAGGAAGTGGAGGAGTTTACGCTCAGGTATTCGCATAATGCGCACAATCTGCGCGGCGAACTTCGTGGTCTCAATCCAACTGCGGAGGAGTTTCGCAAAATTTTCCGCGCGATTGACCCGCTCGAGCACCAAATGCAAATGGAGTTTGGCAGTGTCGAGGCCATGAGCGAAAAGCAGCGCGATCGTTTTCAGCGCCAGCGGGAGAATGCCATCAAGCAAGCGCTTCCCCCCGAGCGGTATCAGGCCTATCTCATGACCAAGGATCCATTATTTCGGCAGGCTCAAATGACTGCCATGCAATATGGCGCGCCATCCAAGGCGGTGATGCCGCTGTATGAAATGACACGTCTGAATGAAACCAAGCGCCAGAAGATTATGGGGGACGCCAAACTCTCGCCTCAGCAAAAAAACGAGGCGCTGAATGCGGTCAATATTGACCAGCAGCGCTCGATCCAGCAGATCGTTTCAGACGCTTTGCGGCAATAAAATGGAAACTCTGACGAACGCGGAGATCAGGAATCTCAAAGGGATGGCCCAACGGATCAAACCCATTTTCCACGTCGGCAAATCCGGTGTCACTCCTGAGTTTGTGAGTGGGTTGGAGGAGGCACTGAAACAAAAAGAACTCGTCAAAATCAAGTTCTCTGACTTCAAAGAAGAGAAGTACGAATTGGCCGAGCAAATTGCTCAGCGCACCGCGAGCCACTTAATTACTGTGCTGGGGCATGTGGCGGTTTTTTATCGCAAGAAACCCGTCGCAGATACTGTCGCTAAAAAGTAGGTGCTTTCCCACGGGGGATGTGCAATAACGGGCCTCATTCCGGTTAAAACTCGTTAAGGATCCACAGGCTTATGCACTACTTGAAATTTGTTGTTTTCCTTTTGGTTAGTTCCATTTCTGCAATTTCCTGCCTGGCAGCCAAAGTCGTTTTAGTGGCTGGAGGAGATGACTCAAATGCAACCCGCGCCATGGAAGTCAAACTCAACGGCCCTTTTGGGGCCGGCTTTGATGCCAAGGGCAATATGTTCTTTTGCGAGATGCCAGGAAACATGCTTCGCAAAATGAATCCAGCAGGCGTGGTTAGCATTACGGCTGGCAACGGAACAAAAGGTGACACCGGAGATAACGGTCCCGCCGGGCAGGCGCTCTTAAATGGTCCGCACAATTTGGCCGTTTTGAAAAGCGGCGACGTACTGATCGCGGATACATGGAATAATCGCATACGCAAAATCGATGCGCGCACGGGAAAGATTGCAGCTATCATCGGCACAGGCAAAAAGGGTTTTAGCGGTGATGGCGGCCCCGCTAATCGCGCTGAATTCGGCGGGCTCTATTGCGCTACTTTGGATCCCGAGGAGCAGAATCTGTATCTTGCAGATTTAGACAATCGCCGCATTCGAGTAGTTGATATGAAAACGGGCATTGTCAGGACTGTGGCTGGTAATGGCGCTGCGGGCCTGCCCGCAGATGACGCAGATGCTCTTGCATCGCCCCTGCTTGATCCCCGCGCCGTGGCTGCTGACGCGCAGGGGAATGTTTATATCCTTGAGCGGAACGGCAATGCCCTTCGGGTCGTGGATAGCCA
>DASWRJ010000542.1:0-5936 GCA_036403255.1 Verrucomicrobiia bacterium | reverse complement strand
CTCACCAATGAGGAAGCACAGGATGTCGTGCAGGACACCGTAATTTCGGTAAGCCGAAAGATTCAGGAGTTCAGGGCGGACCCTGAGGCTGGCTCATTCAAAAGCTGGCTTCTCAACCTGACGCGCTGGCGCATCATCGACCAGATTCGCAAACGCTCGCCCGAGGTGCCGTTGCAACATCGGCGCGCCGATCGTTCCGAGCATACGCCAATTACCAATCAAATTCCCGATCCGGCTGGACTCGAACTGGAAAAAATCTGGGAAGAGGAATGGAACAGTAACTTGCTGAAGGCGGCGCTGGAGAAAGTGCAAAATCAGGTCAATGCCAGGCACTATCAAGTCTTCTATTTGCACGTGGTGCAAGGGGTCGATCCGGAAAAGGTTGCTTCGATCACCGGGATCTCGACCGACCAGGTGTATGTGATTAAGCACCGCCTCACCCCGCTCTTCCGAACGGCCGTTGAACAGGTGGAAAAAAGGACCGAAAGCTAATCATGATCGCAACCGGGAAATGCGTGGCGAGGCTCTGGGCAGGATTGCTCCTGCTGGTGGCCCTGGCGAATTCCCTGGCCGCGGCAGATGCAGGCGGCAGAACCAACTCACCGGTGCTGCTCCTCAGCTTGAGCGGCACTGGCCAATTAATGCCGACCGGCACGGATCGCTGGTTGCCGGTGGAAATTGGGATGGAACTCCGGCCGGGAGATCGATTTCGCACCGGCCCAAATAGCCGGGCCGTCCTGCAGTTGTCCGACAAAAGCCAGGTCAGCTTGCGCGAGTATTCTGAAATCCAAGTGCAACCCCCGCGCGGAGAAAAAACTTCGCTCGCCTGGAAAATGTGGAAAGGCGTTCTCTATTTCTTTCATCGAGACGATCCGGGCAAGGTTGAATTTGAAACGCCCGCTGTGTCCGGCGCGGTGCGCGGCACCGAATTTATCCTCGCCGTGGATGAGGCAAAGACAGTGCTGACCCTCGTAGATGGCCGAGTGGGATTAAGCAACCCGCAAGGAACCTTGGACGTAAACAGCGGCAAGGAAGCGGTAGTAGAAAATGGAAAAGCGCCCGTGTTGCGCGCAGCCTTGGAAATCGACCTGAAAAATGCAGTGCAATGGCGCCTATACTACGCTGGCGTCTTGCATGAACGCGAATTGCGTTTGAGCGACTCCGAGCAAGCTGATTTGAGCAAGTCACTGGTGGCGTATGCATCGGGCGACATCTTGCAAGCGTTGGGTAAATATCCGGAAGGACAGTTGGGAGCGAGCAGCGCGGAGAAGACGTTTCATGCGGCACTGCTGCTGGCCGTTGGTAAAGTCGAGGAAGCGACCACCCTGATCGATGGAATTAACCGATCGGAACCAGATGCGAAACTGGCTGGCGCTTTGCAAAAATTGATTGGCATTGTCCGAGGCATCGGCAACGGCGCGAGTAAGGCTACACCCGCTTCAGCTACGGAATGGCTCGTGCAATCCTATGCCGAGCAATCTGGTGCGAATTTGCCCACAGCACTACAGGCTGCGCGCAAGAGCGTCGAAATTGCGCCGGGATTTGCGTTTGGCTGGGAACGCGTAGCCGAGTTGGAGTTCAGTTTTGGACATATAGCTCAAGCCAAAACAGCTTTGGATAAGGCCCTGGCGCTTGCACCCCGCAACGCGCAGGCCATCGCTCTGCAAGGCTTCCTGCTGAGCGCGGAGAACAAAATAGCGGATGCAAAGATGGCCTTCGATCGTGCGATTGCACTTGATCCAGGATTGGCCAACGGTTGGCTCGGGCGCGGCCTCTGTTTAATCCGCCAAGGCAAGGTCGATGCAGGGCGGCGCGACCTTGAAACGGCCGCGGTCGTCGAGCCGAACCGGTCATTTCTGCGCAGCTACTTGGGCAAGGCTTTCAGTGAGGACAAAGATAATAAACGCGCTCTGCGCGAGTTGGAGTTGGCCAGGAAAATGGATCCCCTCGATCCCACGCCGTGGCTCTACGCGGCTTTGGTCGAGCGGGAAGAAAATCGAATCAACCAATCGATTACTGACGTGGAAAAATCTGTCGAGCTAAACAAGAACCGACAGCTTTATCGGTCCAAATTTCTTTTGGACGAAGATCTAGCAGTGCGCAGTTCCAGCCTGGCTACGCTCTATCGCAGTGCCGAGATGCGCGAGGTAAGCGTGCGCGAAGCCGCGCGGGCCGTGACTTATGATTACGGAAATTATTCAGCGCATCAATTCCTGGCGGAGAGTTATAACGAATTGCGTGATCCAACTCGTTTCAACTTGCGTTACGAGACGCCCTGGTTCAGCGAGCTGTTGCTGGCCAATTTGCTTTCGCCCGTTGGTGGCACGCCACTGTCACAAAACATTTCGCAACAGGAATATGCGCGCCTCTTCGAGCGGAACAGAATCGGCATCAGTTCGGATAGCTCGTATCGCGGCGATGGGCAATATCGCGAATTGGCTTCGCAATTTGGCCGCGTGGGGAACACCAGTTGGGCGTTGGATTTGGATTATCAGCACAACAATGGCATACGGCCGAATAATCAACTGGACCGGATTGAATGGTATTCCACCATCAAACAACAACTCACCCCTCAGGATTCCATTCTCCTGCTGGCGAAATATCAGGACTATCATTCCGGGGACAATTTCCAATATTACAACCAGGCCAGCGCGCGGCGCGGGTTCAGTTTCGATGAAACCCAAAGCCCAATCGTTCTCGGCGGTTATCATCGCGAGTGGGGGCCTGGCTCGCACACGTTGCTCTTGGTTGGTCATTTGGAGAACGATCAATTATTCAAAGACACCAATGCCGCGCTCCCGATTCTCTTCACGGATGCAGCCAACCATGTCGTGAGCACATCGTCCGGAGTCTCCTTCGACGTGCGGCATCACAGCGAATTCGAGAGCTACACGGCGGAGTTGCAGCAGATTCAGGAATGGAATCGCCAAACGCTTGTGGTCGGCGCGCGCTATCAATCAGGGACGATTGACACTGATAGCCGCGTGTTTAATCCAACGACTACGGCGGTAACGTTTCAATTTCCAGTCCCGTCCCATAATGATTTCGAGCGGACTGTCGGCTATGCCTATTATAGCGCGGAGCCGTTGAAGAATTTGGTGCTCACGGTCGGTGTGGCTTATGACATGGTGCGCTTCCCGGAAAACTTTCGTTCGCCGCCGATAACTGGTGGCGAAGAGAGACAACAGCGATGGAGCCCAAAATTTGGCCTGGTCTATAACCCAATCCCAGAGCTAACCCTGCGCGCGCAGTATTCGCGCTCCCTCGGCGGCGTGACACTGGATCAAAGTTATCGCCTCGAACCAACGCAACTGGCCGGCTTTCCGCAGACCTTTCGCAGCTTGATTCCCGAATCGCTCGTCGGTTCGGTCGCTGCGCCGCGATCTGATGTGTGGTCGGCCGCGCTGGACGCAAAGCTCAAGTCCCGCACTTACCTTGGCGTCGAGGCGAGCTTATTGGAGTCGCGCGTGAATCAGTCCATTGGCGTATTCGATTTTCATGATTTCATGCAACCACTTACTCCTTCCTCGACGCAGCAGCGGCTGACATTTCGCGAGCAATCGTTCGCGAGCACGGTAAATCAATTGCTGGGTGAGGAGTGGTCGCTCGGGGCGCAATACCGTTTCAGCCACGCGCAACTCGCTTCGAGCTTGCCAGCGGTGCCGTCATTTTTGCTGCCGAGTTCACAGACGGAAGGAGACCTGCAACAGGTGAATTTTTATCTGCTCTACAACCATCCCAGCGGGTTTTATGCGCTGGGCGAATCGCATTTGTATCTCCAGCATAATCGTGTGAGCAGCGGCAGCCTGGCGGATGAATCGTTTAACCAGATTAATCTCTACGCCGGTTTTCGTTTTCCGCGGCAGCGCGCGGATATAACGGTGGGGGTTATGAATTTAACCGCGTCTGACTACCATTTGAATCCGATCAACCTTTACGAAGAACTTCCGCGGAGCCGCGTTTTTTTTGGCAGGGTTCGCTTTTCTTTTTGAGCATTCCAATCCCTCAACCGATTTAGCAAGCCATTATCCTGTGGCGGGGCGGTCGCGATTATTTACGGTAGCTTTCGATCCGCGCCCGCATGGCTTCGAGCTGCGGTTTCATCCGGCTGAAGCGTTCGTCCGCAAGCCAATCATTGACCGCTTGCAGCGCCCTCGCGTCGCGTTGCGCGAGTGTCGCGCCATCAGGCGTGTTCACCGGCGTGAGCAAATTGTAGGAAACCATGTAATTCGCATTTGGGAAAAGTCCGGCAAACGTTTGCAACTCGGCCCCCGAGAGCTTTGGGTTGAGCAGATACGATTCAATGATCTGCCGTTGCGCGGACTGGCCCACATCCGCGCGCGCGAAAAAATTGGCGCGAGTCTCTTCGCGGCCGGAGAGCAGTTCGGGCTGGCTTTGCAGCAACTGCAAAGTATCCGTCGTGTTCGCCAGAGTAAGCCGGTCCAACGCCAGGTAAGAGGCATGCGCGAGCGCTTGATTGTCCTTCCTCCGCGCCAGGTCGCACAGTGCAGGAGTAAAGTTTGTACCGCCGAGATAGACTGCCACATCGAATGACTCCAAATAACCCGCCGACGGATCGGCTTGCCATGGTTCGTAATGCAGCAATTGGCGCATGCGATCTGTCAAGTAGGCGTCCTTTGCTGGTTCAGTGCTGCCCTGGGCATAATTGCGCAGAGCCAGGGCCCATTCTTCAGGCGAAGACCAGCCAGTTAAAATTGCTTTTGCTTCCGCGGTTGCGCCTCGCTTGTCCACGCGCGCCAGCTCATCGAGCAGGAATGTGCGCAGCGTCGGGGCGCTCTTTAACGACCCACCCGGCGCCAATGCGAAAGGCAGATGGGTTGGCGCGTCCTTTTTCGTTTCCAGAAAATCGCGGATCATTTTGGCTGCGGCTTCGGGAGGCAAGCTGCGTAAGAGTGTCTGCCAATCCGCCAGGAGAGTTTTCGTTCGGTCGGGATTCGACTCTTTCAATAGCGCATTGTGAACATCTCCAACTGAAACCAATCGTTGCGATGGAGTTGCTGGACTGCCGTTGCTCGCGCGCGACGCGTCTTGCGAATTGGTGCGATGGGATTTGAAAATCTTTGGGGCCAGCACGGCGGCGCAAACCAGTGCGATCATGACAATGCTTAGTGTGCGCCCGTTCTTCATACCTCATGGAGGCTATGCGAAATTTGGGTAATTCGCAATTCCTGGAGGGGGCTGGTTACTTTCGCGGCAGCGCTGCCGGAATCATCCGAGTTTTCCCATAAGAAGTTCCCAATCAGCGGCCACCATTTAAACCACCAGACAAGCCTTTCAAAAAGAATTTTGTAAGAATTCTGAAAGAAGTGGAGCAGGGCCAACGTGGTGTGTTTGTGATTGTAATTTTACGTATGAGCAGGCATTATCCCGGCGTCACGAATCACCGAATTCCTTATGCTAAACCAGGTGTATTCTGCGTACGGGCCTTGAATTTAGTGCAATATGAGTAGTCGTAGGAAAATGTGGAGATGGGGAGGCGTTTGGGGCGTTATTATATTCCTCCTAAGCATTTCCATTTCTGCACACGCGGCAACGATTGTTTGGACGAACACGGCAGGGGGTAATTGGAGCATTGCTGCAAATTGGAGTCCCAATATTGTCCCCGCTTCCGGCGATTCCGCACTTATTACCAATAGCGGATCCTACGAAGTGGCATTGGATTCGGGAGCAAGCTTCTCAAATCTTTTTATTGGAGGGTTTGGCAATCCTACGTTGAAGTGGCTAGGAGGGGACATGATCGGTGCAATGGTGATTGGGAGCAGCGGAGTAATGAATGTGGTGGGGCCTGTGGCGAGAGACCTTTATGGTCCACTGACAAACATGGGGCGGGTGAACATCCTGGGAAATGGCACGATGTACCTGCAATATAACGGGGCTGACGAGTTGGGGCACATCGTCAACCAATCCGGAGGGGT
>DASWRJ010000541.1:0-3867 GCA_036403255.1 Verrucomicrobiia bacterium | reverse complement strand
TTATAGCAAGACATTGATTCTGAAAGGTCGCGCCGCGCCCAGGACGCGGTCATTTGAAGTGACTGGGAACTTGCACTCGCTGAAAGATGGCAAGCGCTTTGAACTGTTTTATTACTGCGATGTTTGCTCGATTACAACCAGCATTCCTGGCGCGTGCATGTGTTGTCGAGAGCCGGTAAAGCTGGTGGAGAAGGCGGAGTAATTACTGAATATGTCCCTTTCCCTGGTAAACCAAATCCAATGCAACATCCACTTTATCGCCAGCATCGGCGACTTTACACGGTAACAGCAGACGAATCGCTTTGTGCTCGGCAGCAGGTTCGGTGAGCTTGGGCAATCCACTTTCGGGGGAAGCTGGCCGCAAACTGATCACCACTGGGTGACCACTGGAAGTCAATTTGCCACTGGCTTTTGTCATGGGTTTAAATTGTTTGATGCCCGTGAGTTCTTTGTCCGTGTCGGCCGAAATGAGGAGCAGGAAATAATTAAACTCGGCTGTGCCCAGGTGATCGCCGTCCTGAGGCTGAAGGGCGAAGCGCGCGGTGTAAGTGCCCTTTGGAATTTCATTGTCTTTGTAATCGCGGAAGCCCGGGCCACTGACCATGACTGCGCCGACTAGTGTTGTTTCGGCAATGGCGCCGAGCGCATCCCCCGGAGAAGCAGGTTTGGATTTCAGAGGCACGTCGCTGCGCAGCCAAATCTCCAGCGCTGGCTCGGAACCTTTGAGCAACTGGATTGCTTTGGGCTGCAACACCGCCCCAATGGATTCACCCAATTGCTTTGAGGCAGGTTTATCAGTCACTTTGAGCGCGAAATCAGCGGCATTGATTCTGGACACAGAGAAAAGCGCCACCGAAATTAGGAGCGTCGAAAAGCCTTTGCCGAATGTCATGTTATGCATTGCAGTCATTCGTTCCGAACCATAAAAGAAAATGGCCGGAAAGGCAAATTTCCGGCCCGCGAAAAATTGAGCTAATATTAGCGGCTATTTTGCGCTACGACGGTGGTGGCTCCAACTTCGTCTGACTCAGTGGAGAAAGTGGCGAGGAAGGCGCTGCGCTTGCCAACAATTTGCCACGTGCTGTCCAGACCTTTGCCGGTAAAAGTTGCGAGGTCGGTGAAAACTGGGTAAGCCCCTTCAACCTTCGAGAGAGGAGGATAAAATGTGTCTTCGTTGCCGCAGACGTCATGCTTGGTGCCGAGGCAACTCGTGGAGATTTCCACGAGGTCGCCGGCTTTGACGGAGGCGCAACCGCGTGTGGAGCAAGCGGCGAGTTTTGCATCGATGATCTCGCTTTTCACCTCGATTACTTTTGAAATGAGTTGTCCTGCCCGGTTGCGCGCGAAATCGGTGAGCGCTTCGCGCTGGGCGGTGTCTGCTTTGGCATCCACGATCAAAACGGCTTTGCCGGAGCGAGGTTGATTCTTGATGTCACCCAGAGTGGCATCGGCCTTAATAACGGCCATGACCTTCAGGCCATCAAGCTTCACGCCTTTCCAACTGCCCGCGCGAATGGACCAAAGCATCATGCCTTCTTGTCCGGCGAGATTCATTTCAGAATTCGCGAAACAAGGGCCTGTGTAAACATCGCAGGAGCGGACTTCGAGGTAGTCGCCCGAGATGGCCACGCCGGGATTGGCAGCAAGACAGGCGCTGGCGGCTGCCATCAGTAAAGTGAAATAAATCGAGATTTTCATACAGTTTCAGTGTAAAGCCTTTTCAGTGGTGATGCGAATAAAATCGTGACCTTTAACCAACTGGCACCTCAACGTATTCTGCCGTGGAGCGAGGCTCCGGAACTGGCAAGCCGTCCTTTTCCATTTCCTCGACATGCAACTGGATAGCTTCCCGAATCAAGCGCACAACCTCTTCGCGAGTATCGGCAGCGGCAACACAGCCGGGCAGATCGGGTACGTAAGCTCCGTAGCTGCTTGCCCCTTCTTCCACAACAATTGCGTACCGCATACTATGTCTTTAAACCGGCTTGTTTGAGAATACTATTCAAAGTGCCTTTGGGAATGTCAACCCCCGGATGCCCTGCGATCGTCACCAAACCTGGTTTTTGCGGATGCTTGAAATGCCGGTGACTACCGCGGGTCCTGATTAAGTACCATCCATCTTCTTCAATCATTCGTATAGCCTCGCGAACCTTCATCTAAACCTCTGCCGGGAGACTAATGCGTTCTTACCTAATCAATTTTATCCAGCATAACAACTGCGCCCGGTGGCGCATTCTCCTTTGCCGCAGGGCTGGCCATCGGGACCGAAATTTTCCTGCGTCTTGCCGCACCAAAAAATTCCGCTAGCGAATTCGTCGTCAGATTGGCCGATGCCCTGGTAATACATCTCCTTGGAGCGCAGATGGCGGCAGGGACAGGTTTGTTCGTTTTGAAGATCCATTTCCATAAGCACCTCAGGCGGTTTGCGCGCCAAGGAGCGCGCGTTTTACAGCAGTTTTTACCAGTTGCAGCTTGTAGCCATTTTGACTGAGTGGTTTCGCGCCATCGACGGCGGCTTCGCCGCATTTGGCAGTAGTGGCTTCGTCAAGCTTTGCACCATTCAATGCGCGCGCAGCCGCTGTGGCGTTCCATGGCGTCGCAGCAACATGCCCGAGAACAATGCGCGCATCGGAAACGAACCCATTTTGAGCGGCGTAAGCAACAGTCGCGGTGACATACGGCCAGTCGAGACCGAAACGGTGGCGAATCTCGTAGGTAGCGTTTTTCAGGCCTTTAAGGGGAATCGCGATTTCGGTTAACACCTCATTTGATTTAAGCGCGATTTCGCGTTCGGTTTCGGATTTGGGAGCGCGGAAAAAATCCGCGGCTTCGATTTGGCGGGTTTTACCGCCCGGGCCTTCGGCCGTCAGCGTTGCGCCCAGCGCAACCAGGGCCGGGCCAAAGCTGGAGGCGCTGACAAAGAGCGCCGGGCCATCCGTGCCGAAGATGGCGTGATAACGATTTTCGCCGTCGCGCACGAGCGAAGTGCCTTTGTCCGACTTCGCAGCGCCGAGCAAGCCGTGGCCGTTGCGAAAATACCAACAGCGCGGGCGCTGGCATAGATCGCCGCCAACTGTGCCCATATTAATCATCTGCGGGCTCGCGATGTTCCTGGCCGCGGTGAGCAATGCCGGAAAATGTTTCTGCACATCTTTACTGGCAATCAATTCACTCAGCGTCGTCATGGCGCCGATGCGCAAAGTATTCCGATCGGACTTGATGCCGCGCAAATTGGAGATTTTTTTCAGGCTCACCACGCGTTTGGGTGAAACGATTTCCTGCTTGAGGCAGGAGATTAGATCCGTGCCGCCGGCGAGGATTTCGGTTTCGCCCCATTGCTCGGACAAGAGGCCAGTGGCTTCCTTCAGGTCTTTTGGTGCTGCGTATTCGAATGATTTCATACGTTTGCTCCTCCTTTCTGCAAGGCCGCCAATACCCGATCGGGCGTAAGCGGCAGAAATGGCACCCGCACGCCGATGGCGTTGGCCACGGCGTTCGATATGGCCGCGCCGGGAGAGATGGCAGGAGGTTCGCCGATACCGATCACGCCGCGCTCGTCGTAGCCTTTGCCAGTCATCATATGGACTTTGAGAGAGCCAATATCTTTGATGCCGGCGAGCCGATAAAACTCCATATCAGGATTGAGCATTTGTCCGGTGGCCTTGTCGTAAACCGCTTCCTCGAAGAGCGCCCAGGTAATGCCCATAATGACCGCGCCATAGACCTGGCTTTCAGTAGTCTTGAGGTCGATGATTAGGCCACAATCCTGCACGGCCACCATTTCGTTCATGGTCACAATGCCAGTTTCAATGTCCACCGAGACATCCGCCATTTGCACGCCGCCGACGCCCTGGCTGATCAGATTGG
>DASWRJ010000540.1:0-3047 GCA_036403255.1 Verrucomicrobiia bacterium | reverse complement strand
TTTTCTTCGACTTGGATAATTTCAAACAGGTGGTGGATACCCATGGCCATCTGATGGGCGCCAAAGTGCTCAAGGAAGTCGCCCAAACTGTCCATAAAGTTCTGGATGAAGAAGATCGCATTATTCGTTACGGTGGCGATGAATTTGTGGTGATTCTACCGAGGCAAAATAAGGAGCAGGCTGTGGGCAAAGTGGCCCGCATGCAGGAGGCACTGACGTTGACCCCCTATCTGGAAAAAGAGGGACTCAATGTGCACGTCACCGGCTCATTCGGCCTTGCTACTTTTCCCTATGACGCGCGGGACAAAAAGGAACTGCTGGCCGAAGCCGACCATTGCCTCTTTCGCAGCAAGAGCCGGGGAAAAAATTGCATCAGCGTGCCTGGGTTGGACAGTGAACATCCGGATAAACCGCTGGAGCAATTGTAATCCTGGCCAAGCTCCACCTCCACGCTGCGTTTCTTTCAAACGCGTTAGAATTTGCTTACGCTGAAGCAGCGTTCTGCTAATTTCAGCAAACACTTACATTTTCATTACTCTGCATGGAACTGAACAATAAAATTGCGTTCGTTACGGGCGGGACTCGGGGTATTGGTGCGGCCACAGCGATCGCGTTGGCCCGCGCTGGCGCTCACATATCCATCGCTGCTCGGCACATTGACGACGAAGCAAAGCGCACGCAGAAGGCTATCCTGGCGCTTGAGCGCAAATGCGAACTGATTCAAGCGGATTGTGCAAAGCCCGACGACAACCTGCGCTGCGTTCGTGAGACCGAATCGCGACTCGGACCCGTGGACGTGTTGGTGCATTCGGCGGGCGGCCCCGTAGCTGGCGGGCTTTTCGAGATCACACCCGAGATGTGGCAAAGCGCATTCGACGTGCATGTGCACGCCGCTTTTCACCTTTGTCGTGCTGTAATCCCGACGATGCGAACGAAGAAGGAAGGCGCAATCATCCTGATCTCCTCGACTGCCGGCATTCGCGGCGTCATTACCAATGTGGCTTACCAGGTGGCCAAGGGTGCCCTGCCCCAGTTCGCACGGGCTCTCGCGCGCGAGTTTGCTAATGACAACATTCGCGTGAATTGCGTCGCGCCAGGTGTGGTGCGAACGGATTTTCACAAAACCATGAGTGAAGAACAGCGGCGCATAAACCTGGAGCAACGCATTCCATTGCATCGCGAGGGAACACCTGAACAGGTGGCGGAATTAATTATGACGCTCGTCAAAAATGATTATATCACGGGTGAAACGATGACCATCGATGGCGGATTAACCATGCGCATCGCCTGAGGAATTCCTGAATACTTATCGGGCCTTGGATTCTTTGATCTACTACTTTTCCTTTTCCATCAGCCCAGCTTCCTCAAATTGTTTGATTACAACCTGGGTCCGTTTCGGAAAATAATCCTTAAGCAATCGCTCAATCTCCGGCTTCCAATGCTCCCTCGGCGTGTACAACTCGTATGGACCTGTTTTGTATTGGTGAATATCGCACCGGTAATTACCCCAGCGTGCTGCTTCGGCAATGATCGCGCTTTGAATCGTCTTCGACCATTTCTCATAGCGCGCCGCCGCGCGCGAAGGAGTGAGTGGGCCGTCATCGGTCAAATGATGGCGTGCGCGCTCAGCAAACATTCTGCGAAATTCGGAATTCTCTCGCAGCTTGTGAAACAATCGCGGCGGGCTCTGGTCATCATCGAACGCCATTGAGTTCGCCTCAATATTCTCCAGCGTTCTTTCGCCGTCCCAGACAAAGAACTGCCATTTGCCGGAGTCATCGCGCCGCCGAGCGGCGTACCAGTTCGAGGCGTGGTCCCAGTCGGCGTTGGCGCCATAGAAATTTGCGATTAGATAATCGATCAACTCTGAAACATCCGCTTGTGCCCGCAGAGCTGCAAATTCACGCTCCCCTTTTACTCCGCTGTTCACAAGTTGCATCAGCTTTTTCCAGGCTTCACCATCCCCTTCCAGGATATGGTCTCCATTGCGCACATCATAATCGCCTGGTTTGCCTCCAAAATTTGCCGCGACAAACGCACCGCTCGGACGCTCGCATAAATTGTATAAACCCCAATACAGACCGTTGAGATAAAGGTGGACAAAGTAACCCCGCGCTGAGACGTGGTCCATCTCTCGCAAAGTATCGCGCATCCACTGGTCGCGAATGTAATCCCCGCGCCGCCGTTCTTCGGCGCTCCAGTGCAGCCAGGTATTATTGCATCCAGCGCGCAGAATCAGCGTATCAAACTCACGAGCGCCCGGCTCGGGGAAGAGCGGAAGTTTTAATTTACCAGGGCCGTATTTCTTTTTGAACACCACGCGAAAAGCATGCTTCGGGCTTTCTTCGGGACGCCGATTCCAGCCACCCTGAATGCGCAAGCCGCAATTAACCTGAAATCCTTTGCGTCCATCTGGGAAAATCACCTCCAGCGAAGCGGGCCGCTCCCAATCCGGGCCGCTTTCCTTCGGATTCGAGTAAAGCCCGGTTCCCGAATCAAACAAATCGCGCGACTCAAGGATAAGTGAGATCGTCGGAATCGATTTTAACGCGGGCGCAAGCTCTTGTTCATACTGCGCATCGTGCAAAACCTCAGCGGCCAATTTATAATATGCAGGAACAGCCTTTCCGTTGTTCGTCCCCCAAGACCGCGGGAAGCCCGCTCCGGTTTGCTTCAAAACCTCTCGCGGAAAGATGTAAGTTCTCGTTGCAGTTTGGCTGGCCGCCCCGTCCTTCCAGGCCATGGCTCGAATGATCGTCGTCGTCGTAATCTGAATCGGGCCGCGATAAAGCTCAGCATTACTTTCCGCAGGTTCGATTCCGTTCATTGTAAAATAAATCTTCGCGCCCGCAATCTTTGTCGTGATGTCCAACGCGAACGGCGCTTCGTAAAAGCCGTGGTCGATGCTAAACTTCACTTCCGCCACCGCCTTTTCCGCGGCGGCGGCCATGTGCGCGCCAGCGGACGCAAACACCAGCCAGAACGCAACACCCGCGCGCCAAAGGCGTCGGCAAATCGATGAAGTGTTTGAGATCATCCTGCGCGAA
>DASWRJ010000539.1:0-7238 GCA_036403255.1 Verrucomicrobiia bacterium | reverse complement strand
ACCTTCCAAGGTTGCCGGCTATCAAGGACCACGGGAAACGAGTCCAGCGTGTCGCTGGTTCCCACACCGCTCGGTGTGGGTTCTAACACTAAAGCCGCACGCAAGCGACACAGCGAACCAGACGAGGCGTCAGGTCGTGCGGGCGCTTTGGCTAAAGCATTTCCCGAGATTGAGTTCACCTGGCAAGAGGCTACCGACCACCATCGGCAGCAGGCCTGATGCTTGTGCGGCACAGGGCGCGCTCTCTGGAACTCAAGATGATCTCCTGGCGGACCAGGATGTATGTCAAAGATCTGTTTGGTTCGTGGTCAGTTGTCCGTAGTCCGTAGTGAAGACCACATCTGCTGGACCGCGGATGAGTTATCCGCGATACGGCAGATTACCAATCTGCTTCCGACCTGCGGGATACAGCTCCCGCTCATGTATGCAGGTTTAGCACAGGAGCAAAAAGTTGTCTGGTGAGCCTGGTGAAATAGGAGAACCTGGAGAAATAGAACGTACAGAAAAAATAGGCAATACGGGTGAAGCTGGAGAAATAGGAGTTTTAAATGGAAATAGATTCTAACGCTCCGGTGTAGCTAAATGGGGCACAAATAGGCCCAAAAGGGGCAGGAGAGCGAACGAGAAATGAACGTGCGTTAATAATAGTGTTTTTCCCAACTGATTAGCATTTAGTGGCGCGGCCAAACTGTTAAAATGAGACGCTCGCTGGCTCGCCTCGCTCCGCTCGAAAGTGAGGAGTCGTATTTATTGCTTTTCACCCAGGGCGGCGGCTCGGTACCTCGCCTTTGCCCTGGGCTAGAATAGTGCGTCCCTACGGGACTTAAGAATGGGCTGGAGAAAGGTGAGATGCAATGTCCAAGGAAGTGGTGGAAACAATGGACGTGATGGACATTGAAGCGCTGGGGCACATTGGTGCTGGGGTGCGATATTGAATGGGTTTTGACATGGTTTCTGAGGGCATGTCATACTTCAATTGTGAAGATGAGAGGTCGAAGAGAGCTTGGCCAATTCATAGTGGCCGACCCCAAAATTTGCGGAGGCAAGCCGACGTTCCGGGGGACGCGAGTGACCGTGGCAGATGTGCTTGACGACGTGGAGCAAGGGCTTTCGTGGGATTTCATCACGTATCGCTGGGGTGAGGGCAAAATTTCCAAAGAAGCCGTGACGGAGGCGGTGCAGTTGGCACATGCTTTGCGCTGAATGTTCGAACCTGACAATGAACTAGAGCGATCGCTCATGAAGGCTGCTTCACAGCCGGCGCATCGCGCACAGTTCTACCGCGACTTTCTCGCCTCTGATATCTTTATCCTGCCAACTGGAGAACTCCCAGAGATCAAGGATGGGCTGGTCCAGACCGACAGCAAGCTGTCGATTCAGCACATGGAAGCCAACGGCAAGAACTACTTGCCATTCTTTTCTTCTTTACCCCGCCTGCAAGCTGCCATTCGTGGGCAGCGCAACTATTTGAAATTGGCTGTTCGACCGTTCTTAGAGATGACAAAAGGCGCGACTCTTTTACTGAATCCTGGCTCGGACTATGGAAAGGAGTTCCTGCCCGAGGAAGTTTCGCAAATGCTCGACGGGTCCATTTTTCATCCCCACGGCCATGTGGTCGAGCGCGGAACGCAAGTACTGATAGGACAACCGGCCAATTATCCCACGGAGCTCGTAGAAGCACTCCGGCACCTCTATACGAAGCTCACAAAAGTTCGTGCCGCCTATCTCGCGCAGTATTTTGATCCGTCCCGGGACAAAGCCCCAGGCTTGTTGATAGCTATCGATGCCGAAGAGGACTTGGATAGCATTGTTTCGGAGAGCGGCATCTGCTCGCAGGGCCTCACACCCAATCACGACCATATTGATTTTGTGCAATTACGGCAGAGCGGCCTTCAGAAGCACTTCGCGCAGGTGAAACCTTTCTATAAACAATCTGTTTTTCGGCGCTTTCTTTGAAGAGGCGGTTTTACCCAGGGCGGCGGCTCGGTACCTCACCTTTGCCCTGGCTACAATAGTGCGGCCCTATGGGATTTAAGAATGGGCGGGAGAAGGGGAATGCAATGCCCAAGGCAAGTGGTGGAAACAATGGAAGAGATGGACGGCATGGACAGGACGGATTTCGCGAAGCGGAGAAGACGAGAACCCGGCCAGGGGGCGAGGGAATGGACGATTCGGATTGTGGTTCACCCCATTCTGAGCGCGCTTGGCCCCAGAAATTTTGCGGATCGTCCCGGATTCCGCTATTCTCGCGGAAAGTCAGGATTGCGCTCGGGACGCAATCACTGTACGAGATAATTTGCAACCATGAGCCCTGAAGAGCCTGTGCCACCGCCATCCGCCGCACGCAAGAAGTATGTGCGCGCGGTGGGACCGCGTCTGCGCATTCTGCTTCTGTTTGTGCTGGGGCTCTTTGCGGTGCTCGGGGCGAACTCGGTTTATCTGGCGAGCATCACTTTTCTGAGCTGGGTAAAGGGGCTTTCTTACGAGAATTATTTTTATCAGTTCATGTTTCTGGGCCACCTGGTGCTGGGCCTTTTGCTGGTGCTGCCGGTCATCATCTTCGGAATTATACACATTAAAAACTCGCACGACCGGCCAAACCGCCGAGCGGTGCGAGTCGGTTATGCGCTTTTCATTATCAGCCTGATCCTCCTTTTCTCGGGCGTGGCGCTGATGCGCGTGGGCGGTTTCCAAATCAAAAATCCAACGGTGCGTTCGAGCAGTTACTGGGCGCATGTGATTACGCCGCTGCTGGCAGTGTGGCTCTACATTCTGCATCGCCTGGCCGGTCCGCGCATCAAGTGGAAGGTCGGCCTGAGCTGGGCGGGGGCTGTGGCCGTGGCTGTGCTGGGCATGATCGCGCTGCACTCGCAGGACCCGCGCAAGTGGAACCAGGTCGGCCCGGCCGAAGGGACCAATTATTTTCATCCGTCACTGGTCCGCACAACCACAGGAAATTTCATTCCCGCGCGGACGTTGATGATGGACGATTACTGCCTGAAATGTCATGCGGACGCGTACCAGGGCTGGTTCCACAGCGCGCATCATTTCAGCTCGTTCAACAACAAGCCGTATCTTTTCAGCGTGCGCGAGACGCGCGAAGTATCGATGAAACGGGATGGGAATGTGAAGGCCTCGCGCTGGTGCGCCGGGTGCCACGATCTGGTGCCGTTCCTGAGCGGCGCGTTCGACGATCCGAAATTTGACCTGGAAAAGCATCCCACTGCGCAAGCGGGCATTACCTGCACGGCTTGCCATGCGATCACGCACATCAACAGCACACGCGGCAACGCGGATTACACGATCGATGAGCCGATCCATTATCCCTTCGCGTTCAGCTCGAACTCGGTGTTGCAATACATCAACGAGCAATTGGTGAAAGCAAAACCGGATTTTCACAAGAAAACGTTCCTCAAGCCGTTGCATCGCACGGCGGAATTCTGCTCAACCTGCCACAAGGTGAGCCTGCCGGCGGAACTGACAAAGTACAAGGATTTTTTGCGCGGGCAGAATTCATACGACACGTATTTGCTGAGCGGGGTATCAGGCCACAGCGCGCGCAGCTTTTATTACCCGGACAAGGCGCAGGAGAATTGCAACGGCTGTCATATGCCGATCCGCGCATCGGAAGATTTCGGCGCGAAATATTTTAACAACACCAATCGTCTCAGCATACACGAGCATCTTTTCCCGGCAGCAAATACGGGCATCGCGGCCATGCGCAAGCAGCCCGAGATTGTTCGCGCACATCAGGATTTTCTGAAAGGGTCGCTGCGGATTGATATATTTGGCGTGAAGGAAGATGGCCGCATTGATGGCGCGTTGCATGCGCCGATTCGCCCGACGGTGCCTCAATTGAAGCGCGGGCAAAAATATCTGCTGGAAGCGGTGATTCGCACGCTGCGGGTCGGCCATCCGTTCACGCAGGGGACGGCTGATTCGAACGAAATCTGGGTGGACGCCACGGTCAGCAGTGGCGGGCGCGTCGTCGGACGCAGCGGAGGCATGGGGCCAGGGAACGCGGTGGATCCATGGTCGCATTTCATCAATATATTCATGCTCGACCGGGAGGGAAACCGGATCGATCGGCGCAATCCGCAGGACATTTTCACACCGCTTTATAATCATCAAATCCCGCCGGGAGCGGGGCAAGTGGCGCATTACAACTTTGTGGTGCCTGAAGATGTTTCCGGGCCGGTGACAGTCGAAGTGAAAGTGCAGTATCGAAAATTTGATACCACTTACATGCAGTATGTGTTTGGCAAGGATTATACGAACGATTTGCCGATCACGACCATTGCTTCCGATAAAGTCACCTTCCAGGTGGAAGGAGTAAACGATGATACAAAAGCTGTGTCGGCTATCAGTGTGGAGGCAGCGAAGGGGCCCCCGGAGTGGCAGCGATGGAACGATTATGGCATTGGGCTGTTCCTCGAGGGCGATCGCGGGAGCGAAAAGGGCGAACTGATTCAGGCAGCGGACGCATTCACGCATGTGGAACAACTTGGCCGCGCCGATGGACCGCTCAATCTGGCGCGCGTTTATTTCAAGGAAGGACGGCTCGAAGATGCGGTCGCAGCATTGCAACGAGCGGCCAAAGCGGAACCACCCGCGCCGCGCTGGACGGTGGCATGGCTGAATGGGCTCGTGGATAAGCAGAACGGGTATCTCGACAAAGCGATTAGCGAGTATCGCAGCATATTGGAAGACCGCTATCCGGAGCTGGACAAACGCGGCTTTGATTTCAGCAAGGATTATGAAGTGATCAACGAGCTGGGCCAAACGCTAGTGGAACGCTCGAAGATGGAACGGGGCGATGAAAACAAAGCGAAGCGCGAGGGATACCTGCGCGAGGCGGCGGGGCAATTCGAGAAGACGCTCGCGCTGGATTCGGAAAATTTAACCGCACACTGGAATTTGTATTTGATTCACGATCAGCTTGGCGAAAAAGAGTCGGCGGAAAATCATCGCCGATTGCACGAACGTTTTCGGCCGGATGACAATGCGCGGGATCGCGCCATCGCCATCCAACGCCGGAAGAACCCAGCAGCGGACAATGCGGCGCAGGCGACGGTGATTTATCCTTTGCAGCGGCCAGGGGCCTACGGGCTGGAGGTGCAGCCGAGCGGATTATCCGCAGCGAAGAACTAAAGCGGTCAGGAGGCGAGGCGCAAAATTGCGTCGAGCACGAAGACAAGAGCGAGGGCGACGAGTGAAATGAGCGTTTCAAGAATTGTCCAGGTCTTCAGCATTTGCGGGACGGACATATTGAAATATTCCTTCACGAACCAAAACCCGCCGTCGTTCAAATGAGAAAGGGTGAGTGAACCAGCGCCCATGGCGACGACGAGCAGTTCGCGATTCAAACCCGGATTGGCGGAAACAATCGGGGCCATCAAACCGGCTGCGGCCGAGATCGCCACGGTGGCGGAGCCAGTCGCGACGCGGAACAGAGCCGCGGCCAGCCAGCCGAGCAGGAACGGTGAGATGGGCAGACCTTTGGTGCAATCCGCAATGGCGCTGCCGACGCCGCTCTCGACGAGCACGCGGTTGAAGCCGCCGCCCGCGCCGACGACGAGCAGAATTTCGGCGACTGGTTTGAGCGATTCCGCCGTGGCTTTGCCGAGTTCGGCGGCGCTGTGGCCGATGCGCAGCCCGAAAGTGTAGAGGGCCACCAAAACAGAAATGAGCAATGCCACCGGCGCTTCGCCGAGAAAATCGAAGGTGTGGCGGACGACGTTTTCCATGGGTGCAGTTAAATCCAGCAGTGTCTTGAGGAGCATGATCAGCACGGGCAATAAAATCGTGAACAGCGCCAGACCAAAGCCGGGCGATTTGTGTCTGGCCGGTCCTTCCTGAATTAACTGTTGGGCCACGTCGCCGGATAATTCCAAAGGGACGCGCGGCGTAATCCATTTGGCGAAGAGCGGGCCGGCGACGAGGGCGGTGGGGAAACCAATCAGCAGCGAATACAAAATAGTTTTGCCGACATCGGTTTTTCCGGCGAGCGCGTTAAAATTTCCAATGGCGGCCATGGGACCGGGATGCGGCGGAACGAGCCCATGCGCCACGGACAACCCGGCCAGGAGCGGAATGCCCAGGGAGAGCAGCGGCATTTTGGTTTGGCGGACGAGTGTAAAAAGAATGGGCGCAAGCAGCACGAGACCGACGGCGAAGAAGACGGGAATGCCAATGAGCAGCCCGATCAGCATCATAGCGAGGAGCAAACGACGCTGGCCGAGCAGTTGGAGAAAAGTTTCCGCAATCACGCGCGCTCCGCCCGAATCGGCGAGCAATTTGCCGAGGACGGTGCCGAGCCCAACGACCAGAGCAATATCGCGCAGCACCGCCCCAACGCCGTCCTGCAGTGCTCTGGCCAATTTCATAGGCTCCATGCCGCAACAAAGTCCGACGAAGAGAGCAGCGAGCAGCAAGGCGAGGAACGCATGGACTTTGCAGCGGGCGATGAGAAAGATCAATCCGATGACCGCGACAAAGGCGCAAAGAAGAAGATGGATGTTGCTATGCAATTAATTTCGCGGGCGCGCTGGTTTATGCGGCGCTGTTTAGCTCGCCAGCAGGCGTCACTTTGCTTGGAGCCCGGACGGAACTCAAGCGGGATGCGAAGGGCTTGGGGGGCTGCTTGGTTTTGGCTTTCACTGGAGGGCTTCGACTGATACAAATTCTTTATGTCTGGAGCATT
This sequence comes from Verrucomicrobiia bacterium, assembly GCA_036403255.1. Classification (GTDB taxonomy): domain Bacteria; phylum Verrucomicrobiota; class Verrucomicrobiia; order Limisphaerales; family JAQGOV01; genus JAQGOV01. Next base: position 535 of record DASWRJ010000539.1, on the reverse strand, counting down.
GAAAATCGGTTTTTTAGGGGCAGGGAAGATGGCGACGGCGCTCGCCAAAGGGTGGGTGAAAGCAGAGCTATTGCAAGCTGCCGATCTTATTGCGAGCGATATTTACGAGCCGGCTCGAGACGCTTTCTCAAAAGAGTTGAAGTGCACAGCAACGCTGTCGAATCCCGAGATTTTGAGTTTCGCGGAGGTGATTGTGCTGGCGGTGAAGCCGGACCAGGTGAATGAGCTTTTGAGCGAAGTCAAAAAGCAGTTCACACCGAATCATTTGCTCATCTCGATCGCGGCCGGAGTGCCACTGGCGAGGCTGGAAACCGCACTCGGAGCCGGAGCGCGCGTGGTGCGGGTGATGCCGAACACGCCGGCGCTGGTCGGGGCGTCGGCCACCGGATTTGCCCTGGGCAAAGGAGCGCGGCCGGAGGATGGTGAATTGACCAAAAAACTTTTCTCCTCGGTGGGGGTGGCCTTTCAATTAAAGGAATCGCTCCTGGATGCCGTGACGGGGCTGAGCGGGAGTGGACCCGCTTATGTGTTCATG
>DASWRJ010000538.1:0-6505 GCA_036403255.1 Verrucomicrobiia bacterium | reverse complement strand
ATCTGTCCGAAGCGTCTGATGATCGCGGGAGCCTAAACGGATCAAAGATACAGGTTCAGTTTTGAAGGATATGAAAGCTCCGTAAAGGCCTTTTAAGCCAAATCAAGCCTCCAGCAAAATCGCAAAAAATCCCTTAAATAAAGGCGGAAATTAACCCTCGGCTTCTTTTTATATTCGTGCTGATTAGTGCCCATTCGTGATTCAAATCAGACTTGCACAATCTGAAAGCCCGTTCAGGCTGATTCAAGCTGATCCAGGCTAAAAGTTTGCACCTGATAACCTGAATCCTGAAAACCTGAAAACATTGGTTCAGTCCATCTGGAGTAGGCTGGAGTCGGCTGAAGTAGGCTAAAAATGTTACTGGTCAAAGGCTGCCTGCCCCGAAACCTGGGAGGTCAAAGCTAGTAAAACCTGGTCAAAGCTAAAAAAGGTGCTCCATCCAGCTTTAACAGCTTTGCCATGAGCGCCTCGGCGGCGGAAAGAGCGCGATATTTATGCTTCAGGTTCTAGGGCTCCCAACGGCAGCACATGGCGGACAAGGATAAGCCACGCCGAAATAAAGCCTGAGCTAATCTACTAATACATATTAACATGCAGAAAATTATCATGGCTAATAGAATTTTGCTTTGACAAGTTCGACTGAAATTTATACACTCATCTTCATGCCCGTAAACAATTCACCTGCACTCTATTTCCATGTGAACTCATAAAATCCCAAGCATTTATGAAAACGATTCGTTCCTTTCTTTTATTCCTAATCTTCTGTTTCGCAACTATTTGCGCCGTCCACGCAGCCAATTTCACCTACGCCCTCCAGCAAGGTGCCGCCAACCATTGGGCCAATGCAATTTGGCTGCCAGGCCCAGTCGCGCCGACAGCCGGAAATACATATGAATGCATTGCTGGGGCACCAAGCCGTATCCGCAATCCGGCTTCCGGCAGTGGTGACGCTGTGATCGGTATTAAAACATTTCCAGGTGACTCTTTGACGCTGGACGGGAGTTCGGAAATACGAGCAAAAGGCGTTGGTAACACGCTCAATTTCCCCGGCGTAGCCGGTAATGCCGGTTTGATCATGAATGGCGGTAATCTGGACACTGGGGACAACGGTCTTTTCTCGTTGTCAGGCGTAATGCTTGTCCAAGCCAACTCTACTTTTTCTTGTGGAGATGCCTCGGCCGACGCGACCCGCGGTTGGAAAGTTTCCGCCGTAATCCGGGGTAGCGCAAACTTGGCAATCTCTAAGGCCTTTAATACTGGCAACCCCGCCGTGGAGCTTCTCGGCACGAATAATCCTTACACCGGAAATTGGACCGTGAACGGTGGTATTTTCAAAGCGACCGCGCCCGGTTCTTTGGGCATTGGCGGCGTAACGATAAACCCAGGCACTGCTGGTGCAACTTTCGAACCCGCCTATGACGTCGTTAGCGCCGGGGCGTTGACGCTTGCTCCTGGTACTGTAGTGATGAACCTGCACCAGAACCTAGCGTTCACCGCTGTAACCATTAACGGCACGGCCTTGAGCAGCGGCACGCATCCTTTCGCGGAATTGAACACCAGTTTTCCGACCTATTTCCCATCTGGATCTGGCAGCATCAGTGTGCAGCCGTTTCCTCCTCCGCCTGCTCCTGCCAATGTCAGTGTCATTCCGGGCGACAGTCAGATCATTATTAATTGGTCCGCTGCGCCTCTTGCGACCAGCTACAACGTAAAACGATCCCTCACGCCCGGCGGACCCTACACCACGGTGGGAACACCAAGTGCAACTACCTTTACAGATACGGGTCTCGCGAATGGCACTACGTATTACTATGTGATTTCAGGTGTCGATGTCGCTGGTGAAGGGTCGAACTCATCGGAAGTGAGCGGCAAGCCAAACATTCCGGTGACTGGCCTCACTGCCACAGGCGGCACCAACCAGATTTCATTGAGTTGGAACTCGCTCGCGGGAGCCTCAAGTTACACCGTGAGACGCAGCGCGACTGCGGGCGGGCCGTACACCATTATTGCTTCAGGCGTAACAGGAACCACATACATAGACGGGACGCTGCCTAATTCGCAAAAATATTTTTATGTGGTAACTGGCGTTTTGCCGGGAGGCGATAGTGGCCTCTCAAACGAGGCTACCGCGATTACCGCTCCAGACGCAGTCACTGGAATCAGCGCGGCTCTTTACGCTGCCAAAACCGCGCGGGTGAATTGGACCAGCCCAAATCCGGCGGGAACGATCTACAGCGTCGAACGCTCAACGGACAATCTAAGTTTCGCGCAAGTTGGAACATCTCTTTTTCCGACCGGCTATACCAACAACACGCTTTCCTTCAACACGACGAATTACTATCGCGTGCAGGCCCAAAACGGGGGCGGCGTTTCGGCTTATTCCGATGTCGTGAGCGTGATCACGCCGGTGTTCGGAGTGAATGTGAACTTCGGGGCTGGCACAGGCAATTCTGCTGGCAATGCCCCTTCCCCGATTCCCATCGGCTATTTGCAGGACACAGGACAGCTTTATGGAGTGCAGTTGAATGGGGCTACATACGGTTGGACCACGATTGGTGGAACCAATATCGTGTGGGATGGCCGCAATCGCGCCACCATCATTGCGCCCGACGTGCGCTATGACACGTTCATGCACTTGATGAAGGCGAGCGCAGGGGATCCGAGCCAGAGCGCCGTGTGGGAGATTGCGGTTCCAAATGGATTCTATGTTGTCCATGTGGTCTCCGATGATACCGGCGGAGCGGTCGATGCGACCTACCAATTCAATTTGGAAGGCGTCATCACAGCGGCTTCTCCGTCAGTCGCTTCCGTAGCGAGTGAGTTTACCAACACGGTTGCAGTCAACGATGGCAAGTTAACAGTGACCAGCGGGCCGCAGGCTGCCAATAACAAAATCGCGTTCATTGATATTTATGCCTCCATCCCAACTCCGCCGACGATTGGAACGCAACCGCAAAGCGTAAGTGTCGAAACTTTCCACTCGATTAAATTAACGCCGACGATCTCGGCAGGAAGCACGCCATTGTTCTACCAATGGTATTTGGGAGTGAATCCGGTGCAGGATGCGACCAACCTGAATTTGACCATCCCGCACGCGCAACTAGGCGATGCCGGAGATTATACGCTGATCGTCACAAACTTTGGTGGATCAGCGACCAGTTCGGTGGCGACGGTCACGGTTATTTCGGACACCACACCGCCGTTTATCGTGTCGGTCTCTTCTTTGGGTGGCACAAACGTCGGCATCTGCTTCAATGAAGAGCTGGCTACGTTTGGCGATCAATTCTCCTACACCGTCAATTCGAGCGTGGGCGCTGGTATTTTAAGTATGATAGTCCGTCCTGATCATCGCTCAGTGCTGTTGGTGCTGGATAAGCCGCTGCCGCTGGGCACGTTCACGATTGATGTTGATCCGACAGCTGTCACTGATCTGGCGGGCAATCAAATGCTGGAGCCTGGCTCGCACGGAGTAGGCTTTGTTCTGACGGATTTCACTGGTGATGTAGGCGGTCCTGCTCTGGCTGGAAGCTCATACTCTTGCGATGGCAATACCATCGAGATCGTGGGCGGTGGAGCGGATATCTGGGGCAACTCGGACCAAGGGTATTTCGCCACACGCCAAATCACAGGTGATTTCGACGCCAAGGTGCGCGTAATTGGACTGGTTGGTTCGAATACGATCACCAAGGCGCTGCTGGTGGCGCGTGATAATGATAATCCAGATGCGGCCGCGTATCACATCTCTGTGAATCCAGTGCCTCCGGGGCGCAATCAATTTGAGCTCGGCTTGCGCAGCGCAACTGGCGGCGCGACGGCGAGTTGGGGATTGACGTACGTTCCGGCCAACATCCCGAACTTATGGATGCGCATGACTCGCGCAGGCAACACGTTCACCGGCTATCGCAGCACTAATGGGGTGGACTGGATCCCGATGGGCACGAACAGTACGGTGACTTTTGGATCCACAATGGCCGTCGGTCTGGCGGTGACCGCGCACGACAATACGCTCTTGGCGACGGGAACCTTCAGCAACTTCAGTATCTCGGTGCCAGTTTCGGTGGTGAACTCGGCATACACCAGCGGGCACTTCTCGGCGTCGTTTCTGACCCAACCCGGATCCACCTACACGGTGCAAGGGCAGGATTTGCTCGCGGCGAGTCCGTGGCAAACCATTGCGACGATTTCAGGGGACGGCACGGTGAAGACATTCACAGACTTATCCGATGCTCCATGCTGCAACGCGCGCTATTACAGAGTGGTGGTGCAGTAGCAGGTTAAACACAGGGCAAATTCAATTAAGGCCGGGATGCAAATCTCGGCCTTACTTTTTATGGGAATGCGTTGTGGGCCGGCTGCTTCAAAATAACCTTGAAAGCAGAGCAACAAGAGCGGCTATTCGGTGCCTGCGGTGTATTGCTCGAGCGTGCGCTTTCCGATGAGCAAGCCGGCATCTTCCAACTGTCGGCCAGCGAGGCGATCTTCGCCTTCGCATTTAACGTCTGCAGGTTGCGGCTGGCCGTGGTTGCGATAAACAGGATCGTGCCGGCCTTCGATATTTAGATCCGAGTCGTAACCGGCGCGCAGCAAGGCATGCACAATTTCGGCCCAGTTACTTTGGCCCAAGCCAGGGAAACGATGTTCAGCAACACCAGGGTGGCAAATGCCATATTGTTCGAGCAAAGTGCGATTGATGTAAGCGTCCTTGGCGTGCACATGAAAAATGCGCGAGCCGAATTTGTGAATGTTGGCGACAGGATCGATGAACTGGCAGACGAGGTGGCTGGCGTCCCATTCAAGGCCGAGGTTTTGGTGTTTGCTGGCGTTGAAGAAGCGTTCCCACATGGCGGGCTGCCCAAGCATATTGTAATGCATGAGCGGCAAATGGTAGGGGCCCTGCGGACAATGCTCGAAGGCAATGCGAACACCGCGATCGGCGGCGAAGGCGGCCAATGGCTCCCAGAAAGCGACGAGTTTCGGGATGAATTGTTCGAAGGGTTGATAAACAGGGTTGCCGCCGTTTGGGTTTATGGACATTTCAATGTGCGCACCCGCAAAGCCGGCCACGGTTTTCACGCCGATATGAGCGGCCACTTCAATGGCACGGCGAAACACTTCGCGAGAGCGTTCCGTTTGCGGTGGATGCAACGGGTTTCGGTAGAGAGCGCCGATGGCGGAGATACGGATGTCGCGAGTTTTGGCTTCCGCAGAGAAATTTTCGGCGACCGGTTTCCAGTCGGTGTTCTCGATGCAAACGGGGCTTTCTTCAAAGCGTATCCATTCGATGGAACGAAAGCCAAGGCGGTGGGCCCAATCCAGTTCGTGCGGTTCACCACGTATTAAGACACCAACTCTCATGGCGCTATTTTTGTCTATTGGCGGGAGATGCGCAACCGGACAAAGCGAGTGGGAGTGAAATTGAAAACCTGGAAGCGGGCGGTCTCGGTGACGCCATTGCCATCATCAATGGGCGGGCGCAGTTCGGTGGTGACATTCGGGCCGGACGTCCAATGGACTAGATCGCTGCTGGTTTCGACGGTGTAAGTCAGCTCGTTCGGGGATTTGCGCCGCGTAAATTTCACGACAAAGCGGACACCGTTGGGTGAATTCTCCATCGCGCCGGAAAGAAAACTGTTGGTCGTCGGGAGTTTTGGATCGGCGTTGAAGGCATATTCGAGGAGGTTTGGAAAACCATCGCCATCGGGGTCCGCGTTGTCGCCGCTGATGGCGGGGTTGGCCAGCTCAGAGTTTTGAAAGTGAGTGAGCAGCCAGGCATCATATGGCGCGTCCTGAATCGTAAGACTAACACTCGACTGAGAGCTGACGATGTAACCGACATTAGGCTGAACACTGACAATGACCGTTTCATCGCCTTCGGGAACATGGTCATTGACGGGAACTATTGCGATGACCGCGTTGCTTGCGCCTGCGGGAATCATCGTTTGCTCAGGCACGGCTGCGTAGTCCAAAGCGTTGCTCGCCGAGCCGGAATAGGAACAACGGACAGAGAGGGCTGAGTTTGTGTTCCCGAATCGCGTGAGGATAATATACGCCGGGCGGGGCCCAAGTTCGGACGCAATCGAGTTCGTGACAGATATAGACACCACGGGCAATCCGTTTGTGACAGTGAACAGAACATCATTGAAAACTATTGCGGCGCCATCGCTGGCACTTAAACGAAAGCTGTACTGGCCGGGGATTGGAAAAGAAACGCTGGTGGTGGCTGACGAGGTATCACCAATGGAGGCATCAGCGGGGCCGGTCAATTGCAACCATGAGCTTTGCAGAGAGGCAGGCGGATTCGGTTTTCCGTCATCGGAGACGGAACCCTGAAGCAAGGCAGGAGAGCCAATGCTGACCGTTTGGATTGGGCTTAGCGTCACGAGTGGTGCGAAGTTGGTGAGGGGGGCGCCGGCGAGCTGTTGGATTTCAGATTGGCTCAATAACTGGCTGTAGATGCGCACTTCGGAGAGCAGGCCAGCCCATGCTTTGTCAAAGCCGGCGGCAT
>DASWRJ010000537.1:0-4329 GCA_036403255.1 Verrucomicrobiia bacterium | reverse complement strand
CCAACGTCAGCTTCACATTTTGTCCATCAGGACGCAGTGTCGCGCTGGTCACGACTCCGCCGGAAACCGAATAGTTGGCAATCGTGGTTGCGGTCGCGGGATCGACTGTTTCGCTAAAACGCACTCCCACGCTCGCCCCGTCCAAACTGCCGGCTGACACTACTGTGGGAGCAGTAATATCATTCGTCACCGTCAGTGTCGCGATGCCGCTCTCGAGTCCGCCGAGGCCATTCGTCACAGCCACTTTAACTGCGATGACATCCGGCCCGGTCAGGAACGGCGTATAAGTGGGGCCATTCGATCCAGTCACGGCGACCCCATTTGTGTACCATTGAAAAGTAAACGGTGGTGTGCCATCCACCCGAACAGAAAGATTCGCCCTTTGAAATGTGCTCTGAGATTGAGTCGCGGGTTGAGTGGTGATCGTGGCGGGGCCGTTGGTCATCCAGACCATGAAGTTGTCGATCAAATCAATGCCTGCGGTTTCCAACCCCAGAAAACCAGCATACAAATTCGTCCCCAGCGCCAAAGTGTGCACTATCAGGGGTGAAACAATCGTCATGCCTTGCAGATTGGTGGACGGCGTAATGCCGGCTGGACCCATGTCTTGCAGTCCTCCACCAAAAAGCACGTTGGTTAGGTTCGTCCGCGTGAAAGATGCGGTGAGCCTATACCAATTCGTGAAGGCGTTTGTGCTATAAGCCAGACCAAGGGTGGAGAAATTATTATATATAAAGTTGGTACCGAGGTTTGTGGTAATGTACGTCCCGTACTCCATTGCAAAGTTAGTGTTCTGCGCCGTCACCTTCGTCCTGACATTCATCCAATTGGCGGGACTGTTCCCTTCAAAGTAATTGTTAGTCGCCATCAATAATGCGTTGGTCCCATTGTCCAGGAAACCAAGCAACATCTGCGTGCCAATTAAATTTGTGAACGGTTGCTTGCCCTTGAACATGATAGACATATTCAAAGTTGCACCGTCGTTCAGCGGAAACGGAAAAGAATCTTTAGTATAAGTGACGGTGCTGAATGGGCTTATATTTTGGGTTCCATCGAGAGCGCCGCTATTTGTTAGCCCGCCGTTTGACACTTCGTACCAGACCGCCGGCTGCCCCGAGACTCGGCCGCGCACGGAAAAATTATTCGTCAATTGGCCGGGGGTATTAAAGTCAATCGACACTGCTTGCCCGCTGGCCTTCTGTCCAGGAAAGGACATGGCGATTCCCAGGAGCAAAAGAGTAAAAAGCGCCCGCAGGTAGTGGCTAATAATCACAAAACCTTTTAAAGGGCGACAAAGTTCATTAGTGGAATTCATACAATTAGGCGTGCAGAGTTCTCTCATTCCGAATGGGCTCAAAGTGAAATCTAAATCAAAAAGTTAATTTGCTGCGGCTCGGTTACATGAATTTCTTCAGCATCTGTTGCAGCGATGCTCCACGTGTTTTTTCCCTCCATGAACCAAGAAAAAAAGGGCTCCTCCGTGGAAAAGCGGCACATTACCGCATGGTACGACTTTGCTCATATTACGATTGTTTGGGCTGGCTCAGTTGGTTAAACCACTTTCAGTGTCCTAATTCAAGACATTTTCGCGGTTTTTTAGGTGGTTCAGTGGTGTCCGCAGCTTGCAAGTTTCCTTCTCCTTTGTGCACTACATTCAAGCCCAAGTATTTACACACATGTATGATGGATTTGAGCATTCCGTAAAGCGGAAATGGCTCAAAAAGCAATGTTTTGCAGCGCTCCCCCAGCCCTCGCTTCTAGAAGAGTTTTTCGCCGTGCTTGAATTGGGCTCGCACACTATTATCTTAATACGATGATTTCGCCAGCCGCTCGCCGCTATCTACTGCTCGCTCTACTCTCGCTCACGTGCAGCGTCGCTCCGATGCTCCGCGCCCGCTCGCTCGTAGAATGGGGCGCTGCGACCGAGTGGAAGTATTTCACCGGGCCAGGTGAGCCGCCTGCAGAGTGGTCGCGAGCCGTCTTTGATGATTCCAAATGGCCGAGCGGGAAAGCCCCGCTCGGTTATGGCACGGCCCGGCTGACGACGAAATTCGATTTCGGATCGGATTCCACCAACAAACCGGTGACTACTTGGTTCCGGCGGGAGTTGGCAAAGTCTTCGTTAAATCGCGGGGAGGGTCTTGTGCTCCTGCTTTGCGTGGACGATGGCGCCGTTGTGTATGTGAATGGCCGCGAGATTACGCGGGTTAACATGCCGGATGGAAAAATTTCTCCGCGATCGATTGCTAAAAAAAGGATCAAGGGCACTGATGAAGGCAATTACCAGCGCATCCGTGTACCGCTGACCGCCTGGAATTCAGATGAGAAGAACGTACTCGCAGTGGAAGTGCATCAAGCGGCTCCCAATGACGTCGATTGTTTTTTCGACCTCGCATTGAAGACCCTTCCTCCGCCCGAACCCCGCCCTGCGGTGCCCGCCGAAGCGAAAGCGGCGATGACGGCATATTATAAAAAGCATTATCTGGGTCCCGACATGAAAGTGCCGGATGGATATGTGGACGGTGGCAGGCGGATGGAGTTGGATGCGGAAGGCCGGGCCAGATCAGGACGCGAAATTCTGCTGGTGGACCGTCCGCATGACGCGGAATTGGCTCAGGATCTTGCATTCGCCCGCTCGAAGGACCTTGCCGCACTCGCGCCCCTGGATCGCGTCCAGAAAATCGCTGAACGCATCGAGCAGCGCATGACCCCGCCCGGCGGCCGCCATTGGCTCGGACCGGCCGTGGATGATCTAACGGTCGAGTTTGCGGATAAACCGTTGCGCATCGGCGATGTGGTCGATCAAGGTCAGGCAGGTGTTTGCCGGCATCGTTCGCTCCTGTTCAAACTCATGGCCGATGAAGCCGGGCTCAAAGCAGCTCTCGTACGCGGAAATGTTTTAGTGAAACCGCCGCACGGTTCGCCGCATGCCTGGAATGAAGTCCAACTCGATGACGGCACGCGTTTGCTTGTGGATGTAACACTGAATGGAGCCAGGCGCCGCTTCCTGCCGGTGACAAATGAATTTGTGGTGAAGCACTATTTGAAGCCAGACGATTCACCCTGGTACAGCACGAATGCGACACTGAAGACCAGGGCCCAACCGTAATTCGGCAGTGAGAATTTCCTGCAGGAATTTCGTTCGATGTTAAAATAGCTTTACAGAGGGTTTAAGTGGTTCAACATCTCGGGAGAGGCAATTATGAAAATCTGCAGTCATTGTGGCCGGGAAAATGAAGATCGAGCTGACAAGTGCGAAGCTTGCGGGCAGGAAACTTTCACCACACACATGGCTTCAGGCCCGGTGGTGGATCCGAATATTGCGACCGCCCAAAGCGACAGCAAACACCGCATCTTTTACGAATTCATGCCTCTCAAGCCTCAGGATCAAAACAAGGATTTGGTCACTTTGCTGAAATGTTACACCCTGGCGGAAGCCGACTCAGTAGTGAATTGCCTCGAAGCCGCGGGCATTGCTGTATTCGAGCCCGATCAGGTGGCCAACCTCGGCAATGTCGGCTCGGTCCGCGTGCAAATTTCTCCAAAAGACTACGAAGCTGCCCGGGAAGTGCTGACGCAGGAGTTTGGAGATATTGAAGCAGCCATTCCTGCCACGCCACAGACGCCCCTCGGTTCGTAAAAAGCTGGTGGGCGATGCAGGACTCGAACCTGCGACCTACTGCGTGTAAAGCAGATGCGCTAGCCACTGCGCCAATCGCCCCACCAAAACGCGTTCAACAAACACTGAATTGGCCTCTCTTGCAAATCCAATCTGCTGATGACTCACCAAAAAGCGCACCGCATTGATTGCAAATCGATAATAATCCAACGCCATTCGGTTGCATTATCTTGCACGCCTTAGCTGAACAACCCGGTCACCAGGTGTTGCGACCATGATTCCATGGCCGGAAAGAATTCCTTCAGCTTTTCGCGCGGCACCCATTCGCCAGTCATTAAATCCGGTTCCTTCAACGTAAAGTCGGACCCTTTGCATTCGACACGAAAAGCCAGACCCAGATGCACGCGCCCAACTGGATTTGAGCCATCGTAAATCACGCCCACTGGTCGCACTTCGTAGTCGCCTTTGAGTTCGACCTCTTCGTCCAACTCGCGCAGCATCCCGGCCCGTACCAGATCGGCTCCGGCGTTGGTTAGCTCGATTTCGTTGATATGGCCGCCGATGCCAAGTGAGAGTTTGTCGTGCAAGCGCGCTTCAGTTTGTTTGGCAGTGCGGCGCAAGAGCAAATGCATGCTGCCGTGGCAAATAGCCACGTAGGGAATGATTTGCTTGAAGCTTTCGTCGTGCTCGGCCTGGCTGCGCGCCAGGAA
>DASWRJ010000536.1:0-5696 GCA_036403255.1 Verrucomicrobiia bacterium | reverse complement strand
CGTGGGCTTGGAAAAAATTATCCAGCGCCGCCTCGGCAATCGCGTCATGGGCTTTGGCGCGGTGGAAGACGGAAAGCGCGTCGCTGAATTCGACCGCGACGAAGTTCTTCAACACGTTGAGCCGGAGGATTTGATCAGCTACGGCTTCATTCCCGAATTCATCGGGCGCTTGCCGATGGTCACGGTGCTGGAGCAACTTACCGAGGAACATCTCCTGGCCATTCTAAGTGAGCCGAAGAACGCGCTAATCAAGCAATACACGAAGCTGATGGCCCTGGAAGGCGTTTCCCTGGACTTCACTCAAGATGCGTTGCGGGAATTGGCCAGCGTGGCATTCAAGAAGGGCACCGGTGCCCGCGCTCTTCGCGGCATACTGGAGAGGCTCATGCTCGACATCATGTTTGATGTCCCGAGCAGCGACATTGTGGATATTAAGATCACGCAGGGCGTCGTCCGTGGCGATACCAAGCCTTTGATTCGCCGTAAGAGCGACAAGGCCGCCGCCTAAAGATTGATTCGACCGGGTTTTCAGATTATCAAGTTCTCCGATGAATCTGGAAACTTGCTAATCTGACCCTTGAAAATTTCACCCGAACAATTCATCGCCGCCAATGTGCGCAACATTCCGCGCTCTGGCATTCGCGATTTTTTCGAGTTGGTCCAGGGAATGAAGGATGTCATTTCGCTCGGGGTGGGGGAACCTGACTTCATCACGCCCTGGCACATTCGCGAAGCAGCCATCTACGCGCTGGAAAGCGGTCGCACCAGTTACACTTCCAACCTTGGATTGCTCAGTTTGCGTGAGGCCATCGCCGCGCATTTGGAAAAGCATTTTTCCGTTTCCTACAAACCGAAAAACGAAATTCTAATTGCCGTCGGCGTGAGTGAAGCCATGGACCTCGCTTTTCGAGCGCTCATTAATCCCGGCGATGAAATCATTTATCACGAACCGTGCTATGTAAGTTATGCACCCGGGATTTCTCTGGCGCATGGCGTGCCCGTCGCAGTCTCCTGCAAGGCGGAGAATGGATTTGCCGTCACCGCGGAGGCGATTTCCAAAGCCATCACGCCGAAGAGCAAGTTGCTGGTGCTGAATTTTCCGACTAATCCCACCGGCGGCACAATGACGCGCCTGGAGCTGGAGAAAATCGCGCAATTGGTGCAGCGGCATAATTTATTGGTCATTACCGATGAGATTTATGCCGAGCTCACCTTCGAAGGCGAACATGTGAGCATCGCGGTTTTGCCCGGGATGCTGGAGCGCACCATCTTCCTGCACGGCTTTTCCAAGGCCTACGCCATGACTGGGTTTCGGATTGGTTATGCCTGCGGCCCGGCGGAGATCATTGAAGCGATGATGAAGGTGCATCAATATTCGATGCTCTGCGCCAGCATTATCAGCCAGGAAGCAGCGCTCGAAGCCATAAAGAATGGTGAGCCAGACACCATCGAAATGCGCGAGCAATATCGTTTGCGCCGCAACTTAATCGTTAGCGCGTTTAATTCCATGGGCCTCAAATGCCACTTGCCGCGAGGGTCGTTCTACGCTTTTCCTAATATTCAATCGACTGGCTTAAGCTCGAAAGAATTTGCGGTGAAATTGCTGGAGCAGGAAAAGGTGGCGTGCGTGCCGGGAGGAGCTTTTGGCGCCAGCGGTGAAGGATTTCTCCGTTGCTGTTTTGCCACTTCTCTACCGCAAATCCAGCTTGCCACCGAACGCATGGCGCGATTTGTGGAGCGCGTGAGGCGCTGAGAGCGGCAATTAAAGCAATTTGATCTGGGCCTCTTCCTGGGCCATCACTTCCGAGAATATCTCGCTCCGGTTGCGGCGTCTTTCCATGATGTGCTTATTCACTATCGGATCGTAAGCCACGGGATAATTCCCATCGTAACACGCCATGCAAAAGGATTCTTTGGGCAGCCCCGTGGCTTTAACCAGGCCATCCTGCGAAAGATAACCGAGCGAATCGGCATTCAAATACTTGCGGATCTCGTGCACCGAATAATTTGCGGCCATCAATTTGTTTCGATCGGGGAAATCGATTCCGTACACGCATGGATTCATGTGCGGCGGGCAACTGACCAGCACATGCACTTCGCGAGCACCAGCCTCTTTCAAATTATTCACCCGCGCTTTGCAAGTCGTGCCGCGCACGATCGAGTCGTCCACGATTATGACGCGCTTATCTTTGACGAGCTGAGGAATTAAATTCAGTTTCACCCGCACGTTAAAATCCCGGATGAGCTGAGAAGGCTGGAGAAAGCTGCGGCCTATATAGTGATTACGCACAAACGCCATTTCGTAAGGCACACCGCTTTCCAGTGAGTAACCGAGCGCAGCGCAGTTCCCGCTGTCCGGAACGGGCACGACAATGTCCGCGTGAATCGGGAACTCACGGGCCAATTGCCGGCCCATTTCGGTGCGCACTTTGTAAACGTTACGATTTGCAATCGTGCTGTCCGGTCGCGCGAAATAAACATACTCGAAAATGCAAAACGCGCGCCGTTCCTGGAATGGGAACGCCTGGATGCTGCTGAGGCCATCTTTATTGATGATCACGATTTCGCCAGGCTCGACATCCCGCACAAATTTGGCGTGAATCAGGTCAAAGGCGCACGTTTCGCTGGCGAGGACCCATGCGTCACCCACTTTTCCGATCGAGAGCGGCCGGAAACCATGCGGATCGCGCACGCCGATCAACTCATTCTCGGTCATGATCACCAATGAATAAGCGCCTTCGATGCGATGAACCGTTTGGACGAGATTATTGGGATTGCCGCCAGCCACAGTGGGCTGCGCCATTAAATGCAGAATAATTTCGCTATCGACGGTTGTTTGAAAAATGGAACCTTTTGCCTCGAGTTCGTCCCGGAGCTGCGCCGCGTTCGTGAGATTTCCATTATGAGCGATGGCAATTTGGCCGCGCGCGCAATCGACGGTCAGTGGTTGGGCATTGCGCAGATGCGAGGAGCCGGTCGTCGAATAGCGTGTGTGGCCGACAGCGATATTGCCGAGGAGATCGTGCAGGAGCGATCCATTGAAAACCTGCGAAACCAATCCCATGCCGCGATGCGTGCGAAATTGCTTGCCGTCAGAAGTAACGATCCCTGCGCTCTCCTGTCCGCGGTGTTGCAATGCATACAAGCCATAGTACGTCAGTTCGGCAGCCTGGGGATGGCCGAAGATTCCGAATACGCCGCAGTAATGTTTAGGGTACGATTGCTCTTGCATGTATCAACGCATCGCTCGCGCAATGCTATTCCACCAAAGATCATGAATTTCAGGCAAGTCCCAGGCAAACTCCCGGCCCGAAGTTTTCAAGGTTAATTTCGCGCCACCGACCGTGCCCAACCTTGTGGCATTTACTCCCATCAGTTTTGCCCGCTCGATCGCTTTCACGCTATCCAGCGGCTTGACTGAAATAATCACACGGTTTTGGCTTTCACCGAATAACACCGCATCGAGCCGTTTCCCGGATAAATCGCCTAATTGAATATCTGCACCAACCAAGCGAGGCGTCTCGCGCGCAATCTGTTGAGAAATGCAGCATTCCGCCAATGCAACCGCCAATCCACCTTCACTGCAATCGTGGGCGCTCTGCACAATACCGCTCTGGATGAGCCCAAGCAAGGTCGTGTGCAATACTTTTGCCTTCTCCAAATCCATCGGCGGGGGTGTGCCCGTTTTTTGGCCATGCATCACCTGCAAATAAGCGCTCCCGCCCAGGCCCTGCAATGCATCCTGATCATCAATCAACTCACCGAGCAATATAATGACGTCCGCTTCGTCTTTGAACCATTGGGTGGTGATATGTTCAGGTTTATCAATTAGCCCAACCAGCGCCACCGTCGGAGTGGGATCGATAGGTCCGGCCGGACTTTGATTGTAAAGCGAGCAATTCCCTCCCGTAACGGGGATATTGAAGGCCCTGCACGCCTCGGCCAAACCGCGCACGCTTTCTTTGAGTTGATAAAAAAGCTCCGGTTTGTGCGGATTGGCGAAATTTAAGTTGTCTGTAATCCCGAGCGGCACGGCACCCGAGCACGCCAGGTTGCGCGCGGACTCGGCCACTGCGATTTTGGCCCCAACATACGGATCGAGATACACATACACGGCGTTGCAATCGACCGTCATGGCAATGTGTTTGTCGCTCGCCAATTTGCCCTCAGCGGATTCAGGGAGCGAATCGCCCTTTAGACGCAGCACCGCGGCGTCGCTGCCTGGGCGCACGATCGTTCCGTCGCGCACGGTGTGATCATATTGGCGATAAACCCAATTCTTGGAGGCAATGGTCGGCCACGCCAGGAGTGATTTGAGATTCCCAATTGGATCAGAACTATCCGGAATGCCATCCAGCTTGAAGGCGCGAACTTGTTGGAAATAAGCCGGCTCTTGTGCTTCACGCTGATACACCGGCGCTTCATCGGCCAATTTTTTTGCGGGAATATCCGCCACCACTTTGCCGTGGTGCTTTACCACCATTCGACCTGTATCCGTGACTAAGCCCACTTCAGCCCAGGGAAGGTCCCATTTATCGAAGATGCGTTTGACCTCTTCTTCGCGTCCTTTTTTGACAATGATGAGCATGCGCTCCTGGGATTCCGACAACATGATCTCGTAGGAGGTCATTTGCGGCGCACGCTGCGGCACCTTATCCAATTCAATCTCGATGCCAGTGCCCGCGCGCGCGGCTGTTTCGCAAGTGGAACAGGTCAGGCCCGCTGCGCCCATGTCCTGGATGCCAGCCACCGCGTCGGTGGCCAAAAGTTCAAGGCAGGCTTCGCAAACCAGTTTCTCCATGAAAGGATCGCCAACTTGCACGGCGCCGCGCTGGTGCTCGGCCGATTCTTCGGTCAAATCCTGCGAGGCAAACGCCGCGCCAGCCAAACCGTCCCGTCCGGTCGCAGGTCCCACGTAAAACACCGGATTCCCCACGCCCTTGGCAGCGCCGCGCGCGATTTGCTCGTGGCGGAGCACACCAAGGCAGAATGCATTAACCAGCGGATTACCTTCGTAAGATTTATCAAAATAAACCTCCCCGGCCACGGTCGGAATCCCAAAGCAATTGCCATAGTGCGCAATCCCGCTCACCACGCCGCCAAAAAGTCGGCGCGCCTCCGGGCTGGAAAGATCGCCGAAACGAAGCGAATTGATGGCGGCTACCGGGCGAGCACCCATTGTGAAAATATCACGGACGATACCGCCGACCCCGGTAGCCGCTCCCTGGAAAGGTTCAACGGCACTGGGATGATTGTGGGACTCGATCTTGAACGCGATGGCCAGACCATCGCCAATATCAATGATTCCGGCGTTTTCCTCGCCTGCGCCGACCAGGATTTTGGGCGATTTGGTTGGAAAAGTTTTGAGGAGTGGCCGGGTGTTTTTGTAGGAACAGTGCTCGCTCCACATGACCGAGAAAATCCCGAGTTCCGTGTAGGAAGGCTCGCGGCCCAGTATTTCCTTTAAACGAGCGTACTCCTCTGGCGTGAGGTTGTGTTTGGCAACCAATTCTGGCGTTATAGTTGGCTCTTGCATCAAAATTGCACCGCGTCACTCGCAACTGCCTCCGGCAGCATGGCGCGTCCGCCGCAAAAAACAAGAAAATGCGATTACACGCAAATAAAGAATCTACTCAGGACGATTTTGTTTTATTTCGCTGCTTTTTTACTCTTCCGCAGCCGAGAAAATGACCAGA
>DASWRJ010000535.1:0-2912 GCA_036403255.1 Verrucomicrobiia bacterium | reverse complement strand
CCAACGATCTGGCGTTGCTGAAGGTGAGCGGGAAATTCAAGCCGCTGGCCATCGGCGAAAGCAAGGAAAGCAGGTTGGGC
The DNA here is from genome assembly GCA_036403255.1 of Verrucomicrobiia bacterium. Taxonomy (GTDB): domain Bacteria; phylum Verrucomicrobiota; class Verrucomicrobiia; order Limisphaerales; family JAQGOV01; genus JAQGOV01. The sequence goes on along the minus strand of DASWRJ010000535.1, from coordinate 2,832 downwards.
GAAAGCGTTTTCACGATCGGCTTTCCCAATCCGATCATGCAAGGCATGGAACCAAAATTGACGCGAGGGGATATCAGCAGCCTCTCGGGAATGAAAGATGATCGACGGCATTTTCAAATTAGCGTGCCGGTGCAGCCGGGCAACTCGGGCGGGCCGCTGGTGGACATGAGCGGGAATGTGGTGGGAATTGTAACGATGCGGCTGGGGGATTTTCGCGCGCTGCAAATGACGGGGGCGATTCCGCAAAACGTGAATTACGCGGTGAAGAGCGAATTGATTAGGTCATTCGCGGAAGCGGTGCCGGAAGTGAAACGCGCGTTGAAGATGCCGCATAAAGCGGGCGCGGGCAAATTCGACGAGATCGTCACTGAAGTGGAACTGGGGACGGCGACCATTCTCGGATTCTGAATGGCTTCACTTTTGACACATGCATACACGGCGCTGGTGCTGGGCAAATGTGTGACGAGAAAGCCGTGGCCGTGGCGATTTGGATTTTTATTGCTGGGATCGGCAGTTTTGCCGGACGCGGATGTGATCGCGTTTGTTTTGCGCGTGCCGTATGGAAGCATGTTTGGGCATCGCGGGTTGAGCCACTCGCTTTGTTTTGCGGCGCTGTGGAGCTGGCTGGTGATGGTGCTGGAATTTAAGCATGTGCCGAAAGGCTCGCGAGCGTGGTGGAAAGTGTATGCGCTTTTTTTCGCGGCCACAGCCTCACACGGAGTGCTGGATGCAATGACGAATGGCGGGCTGGGCGTGGCCTTCTTTGCGCCGTTTGATTCGACGCGCTATTTCTTTCCGTGGCGTCCGATAAACGTATCGCCTATATCAGTCAGGCGATTTTTCAGCGAATTAGGCGGCGAAGTTTTGAAAAGCGAGTTCCTCTATGTGTGGCTGCCTTTGACGGTGGTTTGGGTGATGGTGGTATTGCTGAGGAAAATTGGCCGAGAAGGCAGAGAAACACAGGCATAAAGGGCGGGACGCAACCTTTTGATCGCTAAAATGTTTAAATTTTGTATATTGTGCGAATGAAGTTGAAGGCATGGACATTGCGGAGGCTGGTTTGCTGCCTGGCCATCATTTGGCTGGCTGGCCAGTCCAGTGTGTCTTTTGCCGTGGAGCGACTCGTTTGGAACAAGGAGAAAAATTCGGTTGCAGCAGAAATCTCCACGTGGGACCTGGATAAATTGCTGGAGAATATTGCCTCGGCGACAGGGTGGCAGATTTTTGTGGAGCCCACGGCGACCCATGCGGTATCGACGAAATTCAAAGACCGCGCGCCCGGGGATGCACTGCGTCTGCTGCTTGGTGATCTGAGTTATGCGCTTTTGCCGCAGACCAATGCGCCAGCGAAACTTTACGTTTTTAAGACGGCATTGCATGAAGCCACACGCCTTGTGCGCGCACCAGCAAAAGCGGCGGCGGTTAAGCCCAAGCCAATCGCAGATGAATGGATCGTAACGGTCAAGCCCGGGACAAACATTGATGAACTCGCGAAGAAGATGGGTGCAAAAGTGATTGGGCGAGCGGAAGGGTTGAATACTTATCGGCTGAAGTTTGACGATGCCACTGCTGCGGAAGCGGCGGGGGACAAACTCAAAAGCGATCCATCGGTCGCGAGTATTGATTATAATTATTCCGTGCCTACGCCAGACCAACCGCAGAACCTGAGTTTGAGCAGTTCGATGCCTCCGATGAACCTGGTGCCCAAAGCCGTGCCAGATGGCAACCGAATCATTGTCGGGCTTATCGATACGGCCGTGCAGCCGAAGGGGACGGGACTCGAGGGATTTTTCCTACCGTCCATTTCAGTTGCTGGCGAGGCGAACCCGCCAGCGGATCAACCGACGCATGGAACGTCTATGGCTGAAACGATGGCGCGCAGCATGTCGGCAGTGGGATCGGACACGGAATCGCGCGTGCGCTTTTTAAATGTAAATGTTTACGGGAATAATCCTTCCACAACGACATTTGAAGTGGCGCTGGGGGTTTACAAGGCGATTAACGCCGGGGCGATGATTATCAATATGAGTTTGGGTGGCGCTGGGGACAATTCGATGTTGCACCAAGTGATTCAGAGCGGGCACGACCAGGGCGTGATCTTTTTTGGATCTGCGGGAAATGAACCGGTGGCCACCCCTACCCTGCCCGCGGCGTATCCAGAAGTGGTAGCGGTGACAGCGGGTGATCGGCAGGGCAATGTTGCATCCTACGCGAATTACGGCAGCTTCGTGGATGTGATTGCGCCGGGGTCGTCGATTGTGAATTTCAATAATCAGTCCTGGCTGGTCATGGGCACGTCTGCATCCAGCGCTTATATGGCAGGGCTGGCGGCAGCGATGGCGGATCGAAGTGGGAAATCGTTTTTAGATGTGGAAACTGCGATTCGTTCCAGATTCCGTTTTAGTTCCGGCAAGTAGTTTCAGTGACAAGGCTCAGCCGCGCGTCTGCTGTTTGCAATACCATTTGAGCGCGGCGCGCAGACCGTCTTCCAATCCAAATTCGGGCTGATAACCGAGACACTTTTTGGCCAGAGAAATATCGGCTTGAGAGTGACGGATATCACCGGGACGGAATGGCTCGTAAATCGGACGGCGGTTTTGGACAGCGGGAATGTCGTTGCTGAGAAGCTTCTGCAATAAGGCAAAGAGCTCATTGAGAGTCGTCCTGCCGCCGAGGGCAATGTTGTAAACTTTATTCCAGGCGTCGGAATTATCGCAAGTTGCGGCGAGTAAATTCGCCTGAACGATGTTCTGCACGAAACAAAAATCGCGGCTGGTATTACCGTCTCCGTAAATCACGACTGGCTGGTTTTTTATAAGAGCGTCGATCCAT
>DASWRJ010000534.1:0-3012 GCA_036403255.1 Verrucomicrobiia bacterium | reverse complement strand
ATCGGCGAGTTTGGAGGACAAGACCGGCGCGCCGCGCTCGGATGCGCTCCTGCCGTTGCCAGCGGTCCAGATCATCCGCCAGGGCGTCGGCCGAGCCGTAACGTCGCAAGGGATCTTTTTCCAGGCATTTCAGGCAAATGGTAGCAAGATCGCGGTCGACGTTTTTATTCAAGGATTGAGGTGGCGTTGGCTCGCTCTCCATCACTCGCCGCAACGTTTCGACCGGTGTGTCAGCTCGAAAGGGTGGCAGTCCCGTGAGCATTTCATAAAGAATGGCGCCCAAACTGTACACGTCCGCCGCCACGGTGCTCTGATGACGATCTCCGGACGCTTGTTCCGGGGCCATGTAGCTGGGCGTCCCAATTAATGCTCCCGTGAGAGTAATGCTTTCATGGCGCCCCGGCCTTTTGGCGAGGCCAAAATCGGTTACGTAAGGCTGGCCATCGATATCGAGCAGGATGTTGTTCGGTTTTAGATCGCGATGGAGTACGCCCCGTTGATGAGCGTGGTGGACGGCGCGAGCAATAGTTGTCATCAACCGGGCAATCGCAGGTTGGGAATCCTGTTCGGAGGATTTGACTGAAGGGCCGTTTTCTCTAAAGCCTTGAAAGCCTGAGGCCCCAATGTGCTGGTCTAATCGATTCCCTTCGATCAGTTTCATGCTGAAGAAAGGCAGACCATCTTCTTCACCAATTTCGTAGATCGGGACAATGTTCGGATGCGCCAACTCGGCTGCCGCCTCAGCCTCGATCTGAAAACGCCGGAGCAGAAGTGGCGAGGCGGACTCGCTGCCCAGGATCATCTTCAGCGCCACCAGTCGATCGCGGCTGACCTGACGCGCCTTGTAAACCACTCCCATGCCACCGCGGCCGATCTGACCAAGCAATTGGTAATCACCAAATAGACGGCTTTTGATTCCCACCGGTGGCGTTGACCCGCCACTGTCCGCAGGCGGATCGAACCCGAGTTCAAGCAGGCACTTCGGGCAATGGGCGAAGGGGGCATTACCCGGTACTTCCGCGCCGCACCCGCGGCATTTCTGTGTTTCTGACGTGGGCTTCTGCATCAATGCTTCCAACCTCTACAGAAAGAAATCAGCCAATAGGTCACAAACAAAATGCCTGATTGGCGAATCCTTATGGATCCTGACGGCCGATGACCAGTTCACCCAGCCCCGAATTTCCTCAAGTGCCTGGCTAAGAATTAAACGCAGCAAACAAATGCCGCACTTCCTCATCGACCTCTGTCGGACTCGCGACTGTCTGCGCGATTTCAGCCCGAAGCAGTTCAGCAAACCTCCGACGCGAACGAAGAACGGACATCTTAACCGCGCTCTCTGACATATTCAGAGTGGCCATCACTTCGGCATAAGGCACTCGATTTTTTCCGCCGGATAAGTAAACCTGCAAAGTTGCAAAAAGCTCCGCTTTTCCCGCTGCGACATATTCCCTCTTTAGTTCCCGCATCACTTTTTCGAGCACCGCAAAAGCCCAACTTTGTTCAAACAACCTCTCTGCGTCCAACTGTGAAGACTCCTGAGCGTAGCGATTCTCGATGGCGTCATCCCATACAATAAATGAGAATTGCTTGCCTCGCCTGATGGTTTGTTTGCGATTCCAGTCATTGGCCAGAAAGTTTTTAAGGGAAGCCAGGAGAAACGAGCGGAATTTCCCTTTTTGCGGGTCTACCGACTGGAGAAAGTCTTTCTGCAGCAGACGAGCGAAAAAATCTTGCGTGAGGTCCTCGGCCTCATGAACGCCATAGCCGCGCCTACGGATGAAGACATAGAGCGGATACCAATAAGCGGCGCATAATTTGGCCAAAGCCTCCTCCGCGTTTGCTGAGTCTCGTTGGCCTGCCGCGAGTACGACGCTCCAGTGCGTTGTCCTGAAGCGCGCGGAGGGAACAGGCGTTGCTTCGGAATCGTGCTCTGATTGAAGCATGGCTTCCAGAACTCTATTCGGTGTTCCATTTCCGCCAAGCAAAATGCCTCTGTCTTTCAGGCCCCGATTTTCAGGGAACTTTGAAGGTGCGGCTGCGGACCTGGAAAGGCGAAGTCCGCAGATCGAACAAGTTTCGTCCTCGGGCATGTACACTCCTATACGGGAGAATTTGGTTTACGGAAAGGAGAAACCAGATCGTGCGCGCGCGGGCGCATGGCAAAATGCTTCGTGATAAGTGACTACCAGGAAAGTCGTATTGCTCATCGATGGAGCCGAAGCGTTGAAAAAGATGGGCCATGATTGTTTCAACGAGGCGGTGCAGATTGTCAAAACGTCCTGGACTCATCAGAACTTTACTTTCCAATAATACAGCACCTCCAAATTGATTCCGATCACGATGGAATTCCGGACGCGTGGCTTTGGCTTACACCTTCAAATTTAAGGATCGCTCACCCCAACGCGACTCTTCCATTCCACGCACGTCGACCGGGGACAGATGTCGCGGCCGTTAATGCCCTACAGAGTTGTCAGATCGGCCGGGGAAGGGGCGAAGATATCAATAAAGATTTGACACAGCCATTAGTTGGCACCTTTTTGTTCCATGGCATTTGCCCTCGCAAAAGAGAATGAGGCCTTCATTGAACGAATGCTTAAACTCGGACGGTTCAACAACCAGAGCGAAGTGGTGCGGGAAGCGCTGCGGAGAATGGAACGCGAGGAGAGTTCGTACCTTAATCCGCCCCCCTTGACGGAGCAGCAATTGCGCGAAATTTATCAAAGCGACCCAAAGGCAGAGCGCCAGGAACGGATTGCCGGAGGCTCGGCAGTGAAGTCATTTCGAAGGGCAGGCAGGAAGCACAAAAACATCGACGAATTGTGAACGCCTGGGAGATCTGGACGTTCGATCCCGGGTTTGGCGATCACCCGGCCGTCATCGTTTCCGCCGAAGAACGCGCCGCAAGAAAACCGCTGGTGGAAATCGTTCTCTGTTCAACTCAACGCGCGTCGCGAGCACCCAATGCATCTGAGGTAATTCTTGATTCGGCTGATGGGCTGAACTGGGAAACTT
>DASWRJ010000533.1:0-6762 GCA_036403255.1 Verrucomicrobiia bacterium | reverse complement strand
AAAATAACAACACTCGCTTTATTTCAATTCGTCAGATTGACTCAATCTCGAGTAGCTTTATTTTGCCTAAGTGAAATTAACGAAAAACGATCGCGACTTTGTTCGAGTGGTCGAGTTCGCCACCGCTCTGAGCCTGGCGCTCATGACCGGTTTTCTTGTATCCATCAAGCACGTGAATCCATCACTCGAATTTCAGTTCAATGCGTGGGTTGTAATTTCTTTTTTGATTAGCGCTGCGATCGCCTGGCTCGCTTGCCATCTCTTTTTCCGCAGCATTACCACTGATGTCCCTGCCGAATCGAGTCTCAATCGCAAGCGGCTCTTGCTCCGTTGGGTGATTATTTTTTGTGCCGGAATTTTTTTGGAAACACTCCTGGCCGTCGCCCATTCCTTGAGAGGCATTCCGTCCGAAAAATTACGCGAGGTTATTGAAGGCGCGCTTTGGGCTGTTCTGGTTTTAAGTCTGACTGCCGCCCTCTTTTGGCGTCTCACCCGCTTTTTCGGCGCGGAAGAATCGGGCAACCCGCCGCATCAGCCCTAGCGGATCTATCTTCCTTAACATTTTGAATTTTCCCGCTGCGCGCGGCAAACTCGCGCGGGCAATGTTGAAATGGATAAAAATATTCTTTGCCATGCTTCTCCTCCCGATTTGCGTGGGAGCAGTCCCAGCCATCTTCAAAGTCCTCCGCGCCACGGGGCGAGCTGACGCTTTTTGGGTGGCATTGCTCGGCGGAGCGGCCTGCTGGGTTTCAATCTTTCTGCTCCTTCCAAAACCGATGCGTGTCTATGTTTTTGGCCACGAACTCACCCACGTGATTTGGACCTGGGTTTTCGGGGGGAAAGTCAAAAAGTTCAAAGCCAGTGCCAAAGGTGGTCACGTCATTGTCACCAAAAATAATTTCGTGATCGCCCTCGCTCCCTACTTCTTTCCCCTCTACGGCATCGCTGTAGTGCTGTGCTTCGTGATTGGGCACCTGCTATGGAATTGGGCCGAATATGTGGTTTGGTTCCATTTTTTCCTGGGCGCAGCCTACGCTTTTCATGTGACCCTCACAGTCCATATCCTCAGGACCGAACAAAGCGATATTACCAGTCAGGGTTATTTTTTCTCAGCTGTTGTGATTTTTCTCGGCAATATCAGCACCCTTCTGGTGGGCCTGCCTCTCCTGACCGCCCAAGTCTCCTTGCTAACGGCCCTGGGCTGGTGGATGCAGGAAACGGCTGGGGTTTTGTTCCGCCTCAAACATTTGATTTAATCTTCAATTCTCGATTCGGGTTTTCCCGCCACGATTCTCTCTTGCATTGGTGGGTTGGTTCAGGTGACACTCTCGCACGATATTGTTCTATGGATCTTGGTGATATTCTCAGCCCGGAACAGATCAACGCCGATTTGAAGGCCACAAATCGATGGGAAGCCATTGATGAATTGATTGGCAACCTCGTGGCCTGCGGAAAAATAAAGCCCGAACATCGCGAAGCCATTACCGCTGTTGTCAAAAAGCGCGAAACGTCAATGAGTACAGGCATTGGCTTTGGCATCGGCATCCCGCACGCCTCCACCGACGTAATTTATGACGTTGTCGGCGCTTTCGGCCGCTCAAAGAAGGGCATTAACTTCGATGCGCTCGATAATCAGCCCGTCACGCTCGTCATGCTCTTTCTCGTTCCTCAGGGCCAATTTCAAAAACATCTCCATACCCTCGCCAAAATCGCCAAGCTCTTGCACAAAAAAGACCTGCGCCAGGCCCTCGAAGCCGCTCCAGACGCGCAAACGATGTATCAAATCATCAAGGCGGAATCCGGCAAGTAGCCAAATTCGCCTTTTTCCCTCTTCCCAAACTCCGCTGCCGAATGCAGCTTACTCGCTGTGTTGCACAAATTTTTAGAAACACGCCTGCGTCACGTTGTCAGCCAAATCCTGCCTGATGCCAACCTCGATCTCGTCCAGGTGCGCCCTTGCCCCGACCTCAAGTTCGGCGATTATCAGACCACTTCGCTCATGCTCCTTGCCAAAGAACGCAAGTTGAACCCTCGCCAGCTCGCGACCGATGTTCTGGCTAAGCTCGAGGTCAGCGAATGGGCCGAAAAAGTGGAAATCGCCGGCGCTGGGTTTCTCAACTTTCGCATTAAAGCCACCGCCTTCGCGGACCTGCTCGAAGCTGTAAATCGCGGGACAAATTCGCTGTTCGCCAAAGCCGCTACAGTCCGCAATACCGTCATCGATTTCAGTTCGCCAAATGTCGCCAAGCCGATGCACGTCGGCCACATCCGTTCCACCATCCTGGGCGATTCGCTCGCGCGCACCTTACGGCTATTGGGTCACCAGGTGATAACCGATAACCACATTGGCGATTGGGGCACGCAATTCGGCATGCTGCTCGTCGGTTGGAAAAATGAACTGGATCGTGAAGCCCTGGCTCAGGATCCGATCGGCGAGATGGAGCGCATTTATAAAAAAATAAACGCCCAGTGCAAAGCTGATCCCGGCGTGCTCGAAGCGGCCCGCCTCGAGTTGGTTCAACTTCAGCAGGGCGGCCCCGAAAATCGTCAAATCTGGGAAGAGATGCTGCAGCTTTCAGAAAAGCAATTTGCCTCCATCTACCAAAGGCTCGGCGTCAAATTCGATCACACTCTTGGGGAAAGTTTTTATAATCCCCGCCTTCAAAAGGTCGTCGATGAGTTGATGGCCATAGGCCTCGCCCGCGAGAGCGAAGGCGCGAAAGCCATCTTCAGCGACGGCAAATTGCCCCCTAAGGAAGACCCGTTTCTCATTCAACGCGAAGGCGAATGGCAGTCCAACCCAGCGCTCATTCAGAAAAGCGATGGCGGTTTTAATTACACCACCACTGATTTGGCTACGCTCCAGTATCGTCTCGAGAAGTGGCATCCCGATGAAATTGTCTATGTCACCGATGGACGGCAGCAGCTCCATTTCCAGCAGCTCTTCTCGGCTTTTCGCCGCTGGCATCCTGAAGCACGCTTGAAACTTGCTCACGTTTGGTTTGGCTCAATTCTTGGTGAAGATGGCAAACCCCTCAAAACTCGTTCTGGCGAAACCGTGAAGCTAGCAGATTTGCTCGATGAAGCACAGGAACGCGCGCTAGCCGTTGTGCGTGAAAAAAGCCCCGCGATGTCTGAGGCTCAGCAACGCGAAATCGCCCGCGTGGTCGGCATTGGCGCAGTGAAATACGCCGATCTCGTGCCCAATCGCCAGACCGATTACGTCTTCAGTTGGGACAAGATGCTTGCTCTCAATGGCAACACCGCTCCTTACCTGCAATACGCTTACGCCCGGATCAAAAGCATTTTCCGCAAAGGCGGTGAAACGAATGCGGTTTCAAATTCCAAGGTGCAACTAACCGCGCCAGAAGAGTTAAATTTGGCCCGCCATCTCGCCAATTTTGGGTTAACCTTGGAAGCTGTCTCCGAGGAATACCGCCCTAATTTCCTCTGCAATTACCTTTACGAACTTGCCGGACACTTTACCCGATTTTATGAGAACCGCCCGGTATTGAAGGCCGAAAATGATATCCGCGCTTCGCGATTGATTTTATGCGCGTTGACCGCAAGTGTTTTGAAACAAGGTCTTGATGTGCTCGGAATCGAAGTGCTGGAGCAGATGTGAGTCGCTCCATAGCTAAATCTGCAACTTGCCTGAGAGCCGCCTAGCTCAACCGCATCGGCATCACGACGTAAAGAAATTGCGATTTGATCTTTAGCACGCCTGGGCTTAGTTCATCGATCAATTCCAGGTAAACCTCATCCTCGGTGGAAAGTGCATTCAGAGGCTCGATGACGTATCCGGGATTGAAAGCAATGGCCATGTCTTTTCCCTTGTATTGAATCGCCATGCTCTCGCGCGCTTCACCCACATCCGGAGAATTGGCCGTGATCGCCAAATTATTCTTCGTAAACGCCAGCTTCACCGAATTCTGTTTTTCGCTCGTCATTAGCTCCGCGCGGCGCAATGCGTGCAAAAACTCCTCGCGATTCAGCGGCACGCGTTCTTTGGTTTCTTTTGGTATGACCTGCTGGTAATTCGGGTAATTCCCTTCGATCAACTTCGTGATAATCAGAATATTAAATCCGTTCTCCCCCTTCAGCGTAAACGCAGCCTGATTATCGGAGAACTTAATCTCCAAATCATTTTTATCCGTGAGCAACCGGTTCAATTCATTCACTGCTTTAGCCGGTACGATGAATTCCCCCTGGCTCTTCTCCGAAATATCAACTTCCTCATCCACCATTGCCAAACGGCGTCCATCTGTTGCAACCATCGCCAGCTTATGCTCCTTCAAGCTCATAAAAATGCCATTGAGCACGTACCGCGATTCATCAGTCGAAATTGCAAAGGACGTTTTCCGAAGCATGGTCCGGATTTTCTCCTGGGGCAGCGTAACTTTCTTTTCCTCTTTGAAATTTGGAAAGGGAGGAAATTCCTCAGCCCCGAGCCCGCGCACTTTGAAAAATGAGGAACCAGAACGAATAGCGCACGTGTTCTTCTCATCGACTTCCATCTCCAGTTCGGGCGTGCTTAACTCTCGCACGATCCCGAAGAGCTTTTTAACGGGCAGCGTAGTGGCCCCAGGCTTGGTCACGTTCGCTTCGACGGAGCAAGTGATGGTTACGTCCAGATCCGTCGCCGTGAGGTCCAGGCGACCCGTCTCGGCTCGTAGAAGCACGTTCGATAAAATCGGCAGGGTCGTGCGTGTGCTGACGATGTTCTGGACCGACTGCAATCCATTGAGGAGATTCTCTTTATTGATCGTGAGATTCATTGAGACCTTAATATATAGGTATCTTTCAGATCATTTGTATTCTTATTAAGGGGTGTGAATAAAGCAAATAACCCGCAGTGTCAAGGTCGCTACAACGACTTACAATTTTTTCGCGACCTGAAAAACTTTGCTCGTGCTCGCCAACAATCCGAATATCTCTGCTTTATTCCCAATTGCGCAAGTCTATTCACAGCTTTTCCCGCTGCTATTGGTAACGTTGTACCCGATCGATAATACCCGGCAGCACCTTCCCGGCATGCTCGACCTCCTCCAGTGTGCTTTCGCGGCCCAGCGAAAACCGCACCAATGAATTGGCCTCTGCTTTCGGCACACCCATCGCCAGCATCACGTGCGAAGGTTCCAGCGAACCTGCCGAGCAAGCCGACCCGCTCGATCCGCAAAGTCCCTCCAGATCCAACCCAGCCAAAAGCGCGATGCTGTCACAGCCGCGCACAGTGAACGCCACCGTATTGTTCAGTCGCTGCTTCCGGGAGCCGCGCAAAGTCGCCCCCTGGCTGCCGAGATTGTCCACCACTGCTGTAAGTCTCTCTGTCAACGGCACTAAACTTTTGCTGTTGAAAACCGGCTCCCGCACAAAGCGCTCCATTACCTCCGCCAATCCAATGATGCTGGCCAAATTCTCGGTTCCGGCCCGTCGTTCGTTTTCATGACTGCCGCCGAACATCACCGGATGGGGCTGCAGCGGAGATTTGATAAACAATGCCCCGCTCCCCTTTGGACCATGCAGCTTGTGCGCACAGACCGACACCAAATCAGCATTAAATTGCTCGATGTCTATGAAGTTTTCCTTCCCCAACCACTGAGCCGCATCAGTATGAAACAGAATCCCGCGTTCACGGCAAATTTTGCCTACTTCCGCTACCGGTTGCAGCGTCCCGGTCTCATTATTCGCAGCCATAATCGTGACTAAAATCGTTTCCGGTCGAAGCGCCTGCTCCAAATCCGCCAATGACACGCTTCCTTCAGTATTTACGGGCAGATAAGTCACCTCGAACCCATAGTTTTTCCCAAGATATTCACAGCACTGCAAAACGGAATGATGTTCCACTTGGCTGGTGATAATGTGTCGGCCTCTTCCGCGTAAAAGCTGCGCTACGCCAAAAATTGCCATGTTGTTACTTTCCGTCCCGCCGCTCGTAAACACCACCTCGCTTGGTTTGCATCTCCAGACATTCGCGACCCGATCCCGTGCGTCGTCCAGCAGCGACCGCGCGCGCCTTCCGATGTGATGCACGCTCGATGGATTTCCGAAAATCTCTCCTAAATACGGCAGCATCGCCTCGCGCACCTGCGGATCAAGCGTCGTTGCCGCATTGTAATCGAAGTAAATTGTGCGCATGCGCGTGCAGCTCGCTCCTCAAGTAAAGGTCGTGTTCTCGCGCGGAGCAAAACGGTCCTCTTTCCAGGGATCCGCGGTATTCGAATACCCGCGAAGCTCCCAAAAACCCAATATATCCCGGTCCAGGAACGTTATTTCCCGAATGAACTTCGCCCCTTTCCACGCGTATCGTTTTGGAATAATCACTCGTGCCGGTCCGCCGTGCTCGACTGTAATTGGCAAGCCATTCCACTGGTGCGCGATGAGGACGTCGTCATCCATGCACACATCCAGCGGATTATTTGTCGAGTAACCATCATAACTTTTGAAAAAGACATGCGTGGCATTTGCCTTAGGCTTGACTAGTTCAGTAATCGTAAAAAACGACACGCCTTGCCATTGCATATCGAACTGGCTCCAGGTCGTCACGCAGTGAAAATCGCTCACGTCCTTAAATTGCGGCAGCGCCAAAAACTGCGCCCAGCTTAACGTCACGGGGTTTTCCACAGCCCCGTGAATCTTCAATTCCCACTTGTCTAAAGTGACATCTGGCCTAATGCCCAGGTCTAAGACTGGGAAGTTATTCACAAGCCTTTGACCAGGCGGCAGCCGCTCCAGGGAGCGGGCCTCCCGCAGCGCTTTTCC
>DASWRJ010000532.1:0-3533 GCA_036403255.1 Verrucomicrobiia bacterium | reverse complement strand
CGGTAAAGATGCCGGGTTCCACGACGGACGGCAGCAGGAGAAAAGCTACACCCTGCTTCTCGCCCGCGAATTGAGCAATCAACTCGCAAAAGCCGGCTTTAAAGTTCGCCTCACGCGCAGTGCCGACGAATTTATCGATCTCCCTGTCCGCCCTGAGAAGGCTCGCAAGGGTAATGCTGACCTTTTCATAAGCCTGCATCTAAACTCGGCTGGGAATGGCGCCGGGGCCGCGGTCGTCAAAGGTTCCGAGGTGTATTGCATGACGCCGGCCCACACCAGCTCGACTAATTCGCGCGGTGAAGGCGCGAGTACCGGCCCATATCCAGGAAACAAGTTCGATAATAAAAACGTTTTACTCGGCTACCATATCCAGAAGTCTTTGATCCGGAGCCTCGCCGTGGATGATCGCGGCGTTCGCCACGCGCGCTACGCGGTCTTGCGCACTGCCGAAATGCCCGCTGTGCTCATTGAAGGCGGCTATATGTCCAATCCCGCCGAAGCCCGCAAATTATACGACGCCAATTATCGCCGCCAAATGGCGCGGGCGATTACAGACGGTGTCTTAAATTACAAAAAGGCCGTTGAAACGTTTAACTGACAGCACGAAACGACCAACCCATTTATGAGCAATGCCAGCCTGCCGATTGGAATTTTCGATAGCGGCATTGGCGGCTTGACGGTAGCGCGGCAAATTCATCGTGCGTTGCCAAACGAGGATTTAATCTATCTGGGAGATACAGCACGTGTTCCGTACGGGACGAAATCTCCCGGAACCGTTGTTCGCTTTGCCTGCGAGGACACACAATTCCTGCTTCAGCAAAATGTCAAAGCCGTGGTCGTCGCTTGCAATACCTGCTCGGCCTGGGCCATGCCGATGCTCGCCAAAAAATTCAAAGTACCCGTTTTTGGAGTTATTGTTCCGGGCGTCCAGGCGGCACTGGCCAAAACTCGGAGTGGCCGCATCGGCATCATCGGCACCAGCGCCACAGTCCGCAGCAAGGCTTACAGCAACGGCATTTTGGCTCGCAGCGAATCCGCCCAGGTCTTTTCGCAGGCCTGTCCACTCCTCGTGCCATTGGTTGAGGAAGGTTGGACCAATCACCCGATTACAATCGCTGTTCTGAAGGAATACCTTCAGCCGCTGTTGAAGCAAAAGATCGACACGCTCATCCTTGGATGCACTCATTATCCACTCCTCAAGCGCGCCATTCAGAAAATTGTCGGCAGCAAAGTCGCTCTCGTGGACTCGGCTGCAAGTTGTGCGCGCGCTGTTCGCGACCAACTTGAAAATCGGCACTTGCTTAACCCGGATAAAAAACGGACGGGCAGCATTCAACCCTTTGTGACAGATGAAACCGATCGCTTTGCTGATGCCAGCAAACGCTTTCTCGGTTTTCCAGCGGAGCCGCCCTGGAAAGTGGAGCTGGCGATGACTTGATCCTCAGCTCATTTCTCATTGGCGAGCAAAATCAATTGCCTTTGAGTCAGCAGCCATTTCAATGTGCCGCATCTTCCCGGCTCGAGCCGCTCTCCAATCTCCACTTTGCAGAGCCCGCCCTTTTTAAATTCCAGGCGCAATCCATCTGCCCCACTTACGAGCAGTGATACCAAGTTGGTCAAATAGGGCTCATGACCTACCAACAAAACGTTCTCATGATCCATGTGGGCATGCCGAATCTCCTCGATCACTTTGGCCGGGGCTTGCTCAGGTTCCAAATGGCTTGTGTAAACTATTCTCCTGGCAATTTTCAACACCCTCATCACGATCTCGGCTGTTTGTCGGGCGCGCGTAAATGGGCTGGAAAGCACCACGTCAAAGGAAAGCCCCATGGCATCCATTCCAGTGACGGCGGCTCGGAATTTCTTTGCGCCACTGCGCGTCAGCGGTCGCTCTTCCTCCTTTGCTGCCCAGGCGGGGCCTTTTTCTTCCGCTTCAGCATGCCGCAGAATAAATAAGTTCATGGCCTTTTCCCTTTCTGCTTTTCAATTTTGCCGGGCGCAAACTTGAACACCTGCTCGCGCCTGCTCCAAAACCTTTCCACTGCTGCATTGCGTCTGCCTACGATTTCGCGGCGGAGTGCGCCGATTTCGACAAAAGACTTTGCTCCGGTGTGATTGCAATATTTATGCAAGCTTTTCAAAACAACGTCCCAATCCTGAATCTCACCCAGGAGATGCTGATAAGGCTTCATGGCTGCTTTGATTCCGCGGCTGTTTTCGCCTGTCACTAATGCCTCGGCCAGGTAGCGAAACTTTTTGAAGGCAATCCGTAGATCATGAATAGTCTCGATGTCCTGCCGGTCCAGCGCTTCATAGCGAGTCTCCACCTGCTTAAAGCCTTTGCGCAGGAATTTATGGACTCGATTGTCAGTCTCGCCTTTTTTGGCGACAAGCACCCGTCCTTTTCCAGCAGCCTTGCGAACAATCTTTTCCAGCTTGGCTGGCCTTAATTTACTTATGATTCGCGTCGCGTATCGCAAGTGCTTGTCTTCCTAGGCCATCAGCCACTTGGCGAAAGCAGCCGCCTGTGGGAATCGCTTGCTCAACGTGCGAATGCGTTCCAATTGCATTTGTGCATCACGCAGCGGCCCCAGCGCCTTAAATTGTCGCTTTAGGATTCCTTCCGCTTTCCGGCCCGGACCGGATTTGCGCGCCTTCAAAAGCACTTGCACATGGGACAACAACTTCCGTATCGAGACTCGCAACAGTCGGATCGATTCACCGTCCGGATGCTTGCAAAATGTCTCTAACCTGCCGCTATATTTTTTAAGGCGGCGGTCCATTTTCTCCATGAACCCACCTTTAGCAGTCGGTGATGTTTGGCGGGATTTTGCCATCAGGCAATATTGAACAGAAAATCGGCATTGTTGCAACCTGCTGCTGAGGAGAACTGAAGATCAACTCGGTCTCGCTGAGAATTATTTGTCGCCTTTGCTGGCTTTGCTCCCGCCCTTTTTTCCAACTCCAGCCGTGATGATGGCTCCGGAGAGAAATCCAATGGCAAAAAACGCAAAATACATCAGCGCGGCTGGCTGGTGGATGGTTTTGGTCAGCAGCGGTGGCAACGTGAAATCCGCCGTCGAGCGGTTGTGCATGCCCATCAATACCAGGAGCAGCAGAATCACTATGATAAACAACGTTTTCAGCAGAAGCTTTGCATTCATATCAGACGCGCCGCACATTAGGGACGCCGCCGTTCAGAGTCAAAGCCATTCCGAATTCATGTGAATGTGGGTGTAAACCACCGGAGCATCGTGTTTGATACTCCGTCTAATTTTTCAGAGAGATTTTACGAAAGGAAAATATGGATCGTTTAATCACCATCATACTATTTGCTGCTGGAGCCATGCTTTTACCCCTAAGCAGTTCTGCCTTGAGCCGCTCGATCGGACGCGACATTGAATTTCCCAAGAATTACGATCCAATTAAAGCCGCAGCGCTTCGGCACGTAATTCAAAGCACCAATTATCAATTCGTGGGCGGAATTGTTAGCTATTGGGAGCCGGATTATAGCACCCGACTGAGTTTCGATG
>DASWRJ010000531.1:0-5052 GCA_036403255.1 Verrucomicrobiia bacterium | reverse complement strand
CAGCAGAGTGGGCAACCGCTGTCCCAGCCAATAGAAGAACAGCCAGCAAGCGGAACAACATTTTTTTAGCTGGGCACATTTTCTAAATTTGCACCAACACAGACCTACCTGCCCAAGCGAAAAAAGCGCCGTCCAGCAACGAAGCGGGCGGCGCTTTGAGAACCAGCGAAACTATTTTTTCTTTTTGGCCTTAGCTACGCCCTTTTGCTTTTCAACAATAGCGGCCTGGGCAGCAGCCAAACGCGCAACAGGCACGCGGTAGGGCGAGCAACTAACGTAAGTCAGGCCAATGCGATGGCAGAACTTCACGGATTCAGGATCGCCGCCGTGCTCACCGCAAATGCCCAACTTAATATCCGGGCGAGTCTTGCGGCCTTTTTCGCAGGCAATTTGCATGAGCTGCCCGACGCCGGTCTGATCGATGGTCGCGAAAGGATTCTTCTTCACGATCTCGAGTTCCTGGTAATGACCGAGGAAAGAACCCGAATCATCGCGGCTCATGCCGAGGGCTGTTTGTGTGAGGTCGTTTGTGCCGAAGCTGAAGAACTGAGCGGTCTCGGCAATTTCGTCCGCAGTCAATGCGCCCCGGGGCACTTCGATCATCGTGCCGACCAAATAATTGATTTTGATTTTGCGCTCTTTCTGGACTTGCTGTGCGACCTCATGGACGACCGCAACCTGGAGGTCGAGTTCCTTTTTGAAACCGACGAGCGGGATCATGATCTCAGGTTTGCACTTGATGCCTTCCTTAGTGACTTCAGCGGCTGCTTCGAAGACGGCGCGCGCCTGCATCGCGGAAATCTCGGGATAGCCAATGCCAAGGCGGCAACCACGGAAACCGAGCATGGGGTTGAACTCGTGCAGCTCGTGGACGCGCTTGGAGATTTTTTCAATGGGCACGCCGATTTTTTGGGCGAGATCCGATTGGGCGGCATGATCATGAGGAAGAAATTCATGCAGCGGCGGATCGAGGAAGCGAATCGTGGCCGGCAACCCTTTCAATTCGCGGAACATGCCGGCGAAATCTTCACGCTGATAAGGCAAAATTTTCGCGAGAGCTTTCTCGCGCGCTTCTTTGGATTCGGCCAGAATCATTTCACGCATGGCATCGATGCGATTGCCTTCGAAGAACATATGCTCGGTGCGGCAGAGACCGATGCCAGAGGCGCCGAAAGCGACCGCGTTGGCGGTTTGCTCGGGGTTGTCGGCATTGGTACGAACATGCAGGCGGGTGGACTTGGCGCACCATTGCATTAATTGAGCGAAGTATTGATAGGTCTGGCTGTCCTTGGATTTGAGGCTTCTTTTCAGAAGCACCTGGATGACTTCGGACGGGGCAGTTTGGACTTCGCCCGCGTAAACTTCTCCAGCCGTGCCGTCGATGGAAAGATATTCACCTTCGTTGAACGTTTGGCCACTTACGGTCAAAGTTTTAGCGTGGTAATCGACTTGCAAAGCGCTGGCACCGCAGACGCAGACCTTGCCCATTTGGCGGGCAACGAGAGCCGCGTGCGAGCTGACACCACCGCGAGCGGTGAGGATGCCTTCGGCGGCGATCATCCCGCGCAAGTCTTCAGGTGAAGTCTCGACGCGGACGAGCAGAACCTTTTCGCCGCGATCGGCGGCTTCCACGGCGCGCTCGGCATTGAAATATATTTTACCCGAGGCCGCGCCAGGGCCGGCGGGCAATCCACGGGCGATGACCTTGGCGGCTTTGATGGCGCCACGATCGAAGATGGGCGCGAGCACCTGATCAAGCTGCTCGGCCGGAACGCGAGTGACAGCGGTTTCCCAATTGATCAACTTTTCCTTAACCATTTCGCAAGCGATGCGCACCGCGGCCAGACCGGTCCGTTTGCCGTTGCGGGTTTGGAGCATGAAGACTTTGCCCTCCTGAATGGTGAACTCGAAGTCCTGCATGTCCTTGAAATGCTTTTCGAGCACGCCACGGATGCGCTCGAGTTCCTTGTAGGACGAGGGTTGCTTCTCGGCGAGTTTTTGGACTGGATCGGGCGTGCGCACACCAGCGACGACATCTTCGCCCTGAGCGTTCATGAGAAATTCCCCGTAGAAAACTTTTTCACCCGAGGCCGGATCGCGAGTAAACGCCACACCGGAGCCGGACTGCTCGCCAGTGTTGCCGAACACCATCGCCTGCACATTGACGGCGGTTCCCCATTCGCTCGGAATATTATATTTGCGGCGATAAACCATCGCGCGATCATTCATCCATGAGCCAAAGACTGCGCCGACTGCGCCTTTGAGCTGGTCCCACGGGTTATTCGGAAATTCTTTGCCAGTTCGATCCTTCACAAGCGCCTTAAATCGCGCGACCAATTCGCGAAGATCATCGGTCGAGAGGCGGGTGTCTTCGATGTCGTGATTGCCGTGGCGCTCATCCTTCAAAGTTTCGATGACCGTTTCAAATGGCTCATGGTCTTCGTTCGGGCGCTTTTGCACGCCGAGCACGACGTCCCCATACATTTGGATGAACCGGCGGTAGCAATCCCACGCGAAGCGCTCGTTGTTGGTGGCTTTGCAAAGAGCGACAACCGTTTCGTCGTTCAGGCCGAGGTTCAAAATCGTGTCCATCATACCGGGCATGGAATCGCGTGCCCCGGAACGGACGGCAACCAGCAGCGGCGTACCGCTTTTGTTGCCAAATTTTGTGCCCATGATTCGCTCCATGTTGCGAATGCCGTTCTCGACCTGGGCCTGGAGTTCTTTCGGGTAGGTGCGCTTATTGTCGTAAAAAAAGGTGCAGACCTCGGTGGTGATGGTGAATCCAGGAGGAACAGGAAGACCGATGCGGGTCATTTCGGCCAGATTGGCGCCTTTGCCGCCAAGCAGGGGTTTCATTGAACCGTCGCCATCAGCTTTTTTGTCTCCGAAGACGTAAACGTATTTGTGTGCTTTAGCCATAAAATCAGTCGTCAAAAAATTCGCAAATCGAGTTGGAAAATTCGGCAAAAACCGAGCGGCGAGCCTAACAAAGGAGAAGGAAGTGTCAACGGCTGAGTTAGGCTCTTTCTGCGAAAAAAAGCAAAAAAGGCGAATTTTTTACGGATTAAGTTGTAGAGCCCTGTGGTTGAACCAACTGAAAAACAAATTGCACGCTGGCATTGCGCTTTTGAGTGCAAGCCGTAAGAATCCCGTCTCATGAATCTGCCCTGTATGATAGTTATGGCCACTATTTCGATTGCCAACTTCGCCCGAGCTGAGTCTGAAATTCCGCTCTGGCCAGATGGCGCGCCCGGCGCGCTGGGCACCGCACCAAAGGACATTTCCACCATTACTCCTTTTCTGGCCACAGGAACGAATGCGTCTGGAGCGGCCATGGTCATTCTCCCGGGTGGCGCCTACGCGATGCTGGCTGGCCATGAGGGAAAAGGCTACGCCGATTGGCTGGTGACGAATGGCATTACGTGTTTTGTCGTGAAATACCGGCTCGGCACAAGCGGTTATCGGCATCCACGCATGCTGGAAGACGCCGCGCGCGCAGTGCGCACAGTGCGGGCACGCGCTGAGGAATGGAAAATTGATCCGCAGCGAGTTGGAATTATGGGTTCATCCGCCGGAGGACATTTAGCATCTACTTTGTTGACGCATTTTGATGCGGGAATTCCTGACGCAAAAGATTCGATCGATAAGCAAAGCAGTAGGCCGAATCTGGGCATTCTTTGCTACCCTGTTATTTCAATGGGCAAGAACACACATCAAGGATCGAAGAACAATCTATTGGGTGACAAACCCGCCGATGAGCTGGTAGAGGCGCTGTCCAACGAACTGCAAGTGACGAAAAACACACCGCCATGCTTCATTTGGCATACGTGGGAAGATAAGGCAGTGAAGGTGGAAAATTCCCTGGAGTTTGCCATGGCCTTGCAACGTGCGGGCGTTCCGTATGATTTGCATGTGTATCAAAAGGGGCCTCACGGCATTGGGCTGGGCAAAAATCATCCCTGGGCCAACGATTGCATCTTTTGGCTGAAGGCGCAAAAGTTCGTGAAATAAATCGCTTGCAACGCGCTCAGGCAGCCTTGCCCGACGAACTGCCTCCGGCATTGCGCCAGATTGATCCCACGCATGTCCTGCACGGCGGTCGCAAGTTAATCTACTTTGGCGGTTGCGATTATTTTCGACTCTCCTGGCATCCAAAAATCAGGCGCGCTCTTGTGGACGGGCTTGCTGAGCATGGACTGAACGTCGCCGCTTCGCGAATCACCACTGGCAATCATCCGATTTATTCGCAATTAGAACGCGCACTGGAACTTTTTTTCCGGTGTGAAAAGGCACTACTCCTGGGCAACGGCTACATGACTAATTTGGCCGTGGTGCAAGGAGTGCGGAGCGAAATCACTCATGCGTTAATCGATGAGCAGGCACATGCCAGCCTGCAGGATGCGGCGCAACTCTTGGAAAGACCTGTCAGACGATTTGCGCACGGAAACCCAGTTGCTTTGTTAGCAGCGCTGCGCAGTTGCGGGCCAAAGTCGAGGCCGCTGGTTTTGACAGAGGGTTTTTGCGCCCAGGACAGCACTATTGCTCCCATTTCCGATTATCTTCTCGCGCTACCAAAGTCGGCGCTGGTGTTGATGGATGATGCCCATGGCGTCGGCACTCTCGGGGCAACAGCAAGAGGCGCTGCTGAATTACTCTACTTGGATGACCCGCGTGTCATTTGCACGATGACTTTGAGCAAAGCTTTTGGTGTCTATGGAGGAGCCATTTTGAGTTCGAGCGACATCATTAAGAAAATCGTGCAGCGAAGTCGCTTGTTCCAGGGACACACCCCTCTCCCGCCGCCAATGGCGGCAGCGGCCCTGGCAGCTGTTCATATTTTGAGTGAGGACATCGAGCGGCGCGAACGGCTGGAGAGAAATATCAACCACGTGCATATGCGCTTAGCTGGCGCAGGGCATGAGCTACCGAAAGTGTGTTCACCGATCATCACAATGAAGTTCAAGACTGAACCTGCGAAAGCACAGCTGAAGAAGGCTTTATTGCGAGCGGGTATTTATCCGAGCTTCATCCATTATCCGAGCGGGCCGA
>DASWRJ010000530.1:0-4932 GCA_036403255.1 Verrucomicrobiia bacterium | reverse complement strand
ACCCATTTGGTCGGAGATGAACATTCGACTGGTGCCATCATCGGGCACGGTCATGCTCACAGGCGAGTTGATGCCATCGGCGACCGTTTCCAATTCCACGGTGAAACTGCCTTTAACGATGTGAAACGGAATCGGGTCAGCGATCGGAACAGTGTTTACGTTGATAGTCACCGTGGCTGAAGTCGTCGTGGCGCCCAGGTTATCGGTAGCGACGGCCGTCAGAGTATGGCTGCCCGGGCCCAGGTTGACGGTCACTGAAAAGGATGGACCTGTTGAAAGGCCGAGTGAATTGGTGCCATCGAAGAATTCCACCTGCGCGACATTGCCATCAGAATCATTGGCTGAGGCCTGGATGGTGATGTTAGAGGCAGTCGTGAAAGTCGCGCCGTTGGTTGGGCTGGCAATTGAGACAGTGGGAGGAGTGTTGGGTGCGCCGTTCACCGCAACCGCAGCGTTCATGAAAGTATGATAAGCGCAGTAATACGGATAACTACCTGCATTGTGAAAAGTAAAAACAAATACATCGCCCGTTCCCAGAAAACCTGAATCCCAAATGCCGTCCGCCGTTCCGGCGTTGCCGCTGGTGGTGGTGTGGGCTGTGAACGAGTCGGATTGCGTCCACCGAACGCTATCGCCTTGATCGATGGTGACGTTTGCAGGTGAAAAACTGTAATTGATGATCTGTACGTCGTGAGTGGTGGCAGCGCTGGCATTTGGGGTGAAATGGTCTGCTATAAAAGCCGCAAACGATGCCACGAGAAAAATGGGAAGTAATTTCATAAAGTTTTGCTTTTTCATTTGGCTCGACTGAAAATTCCACTGATAGCCAGGTGGTAACTGGAATCTGGCATGGGCCCTTGCCGTCCTGACAATCGAGGTTCACGAAAAATAGGATGGTCCAAGGGGCAGGTTTGTTCCCGGGGGAGGATGAAAATTTTCGCGCTGGCGATTTGGGGCAAGTGGCGGCAGGATAGCGGCTTGTTAATTGTTCAACCGGAAAACTTTGGGAACCTTTTGCGAGGTTCAGGGCTCCTAATTACAATGATGGCATTATGTCGGGCAACGTGAGCTTCGAGGGGCTGGTCAGCTTGTATTATTCCTCGCTATATCAGTTTGCCTACAGCCTCACCCGTTCAGAGAGCGACGCGTGTGATTTGACGCAACAGACGTTTTATATTTGGGCGGAAAAAGGCCATCAACTTAGAGATGAGAAAAAAGTGAAGTCCTGGCTGTTCACGACGTTGCACCGCGAGTTCCTCGAGACCCATCGCCGGCGCGTTCGTTTTCCGCACCAGGAACTTGAGCTAGCTGCACCGGAATTGCCCAACGTGGAAACGGATTGGGCAGCCATCGTCGATTCCGCCAATATCGTCGAGCTGCTGGAGGAGATCGATCCTCAATACCAGGCGGCTTTGAGCCTTTTCTATCTCCAGGACCATCCCTACAAAGAAATCGCGGAGATTCTCGATATTCCTTTGGGCACAGTGAAGTCGCGCATTTCTCGTGGCATCGCCCAAATGCAGCAGTTGCTTTTGGAGCGACCCGGAAAAGCCAGCGCCAGAAAGGAGCAGCAATGACCAGCGCGCAAGCAAAGGAGATTCTGCTGCTTCACCGGCCCGACTCCCCAGTGGACGACCCCCAAATGGCAGAGGCGCTGAGACAAGTGGAGCGCGATCCGGAATTGGCAGCCTGGTTCGAGCGGCATAAAGCCTTTCAATCTTCCGTTAGCAAGCAGTTTCAGAAAATCGCCCCGCCAGCATTATTGAAGGACCGCATTTTAGCGGAGCAAAAGATTATTCGCCCTGTTTGGTTGCAGCGATGGGCGTGGCTGGCGGCGGCAGCGGCAATTATTGTGCTCGGCATCGTTTGGGGGAAAGTTTTCCACGGCGGCGAACCGGATCGATTCACGGATTATCGGAACCGGATGATCAGTAGTGCTCTCCGGCAATACCGGATGGACATCAAGACGAATGATTTGCAGAGCGTCACGCAATACCTTGCGCAACATGGAGCGCCGGCAGATTATCAATTAACCAGTGGCTTAAAACAACTGACAGTGGCCGGCGGCGGGAAATTGCAATGGCGCGGCACACCAGTGTCTATGGTTTGCTTTAAAAAGGCCAACGAGCAGATGTTGTTTTTATTTGTTGTCCATACGACAGCGCTTAAAGGCGCGCCGTCCGGCAGCAATCCCGAGGTGCAGCAGGTGAACAAACTGATGACGGCAAGCTGGACGCAAAACGGACGGACCTACCTGCTGGCTGGCGAAGAGAATTCTGAGGAGATCAAAAAATTCTTCTAAGCTTCCACGCGTGTTGCGGAATTCATTTGGATTGGAACGGAATTTTTGTAGCTTGCACGTGTGCAAGTTCCGTTTCTGAATTTGGCGGCGCAACACGCATCGATCAAAGATGAAGTGTGGCCGATCGTGTCTAATGTTCTCGCGGGAGGGCATTATATTTTGGGTCCAAACGTATCCGCCCTCGAAGAGGAGATCGCCGTTTATACGGAAACGGGTTTTGGCATTGGCGTGAATTCCGGATCCGATGCGCTGACCCTGGCCTTGCGAGCATTGGACATTAGACCCGGAGATGAGGTGATCACCACGCCATTCACATACATCGCCCCGGCCGAAGCCATTCATCAAGTTGGCGCCAGGATTGTCTTTGCGGATGTCGATGCGAAAACATTCAATATTTCCCCAAACGATTTGGAGCGAAAGATCACGGAGCGCACAAAAGCCATTATTCCGGTGCATCTCTTCGGGCAGGCCGCGCCATTGGACGAAATTCTGCGCCTGGCAGGAATTAATAATATGCACGTGATCGAGGATTGCGCGCAGGCGATCGGCGCGAAGCGAAATAATCGTCCACTCGGCCGATTTGGCGTGCTCGGTTGCTTCAGCTTTTATCCCACCAAGAACCTCGGCGCTGATGGAGATGGCGGCATGGTGGTGACGCGCGACGAAAAGCTCGCGAAAAAACTGCGCATGCTGCGGGTGCATGGCATTGAGCGGCGATACTTTCACGATTTGCATGGATACAATTCGCGCCTGGATGAGCTGCAAGCGGCCATTCTCCGCGTGAAGCTGAAGCATCTGGATAGTTGGAACAGGCGCCGCGCCGAGATTGCCGACCGGTATTCAGCGGCGCTGAAAGGGCTTCCCGTGGAACTGCCCGTCGTCGCGTCCGGAAATCTCCACGTTTGGCATGTGTACGCGATTCTTAGCGACGAACGCGATGCTTTGCAAAAGCACCTGGCGGAGCAGGGTGTGCCAACGCTTATCTATTATCCGCTGCCCTTGCATTTGCAGAAAGTTTATGCCGGCCTTGGCTACCGCGAAGGCGATTTTCCCGTAGCCGAACATTTGGCGCGAAGAATTCTGCCGCTGCCGATGTATCCCGAACTGAGCGATGAGCAGGTCGATTACGTGGTAGCGACAGTCAGCAAGTTCTTTGTGAACGCTCCTCGATAACACCGCTATGTTTCCGGACAACTATTCTTTCGCTGCTGCTTTGCCGGTCCACGTAGCGATGATGGGATGCGCGTAATCGTTCCATAGCTCGTCGAGCTTGTCTTTGTCCATGGGCCCGTCATGCACGATAAACCGGTATTTCGCCACGTAAGGTTTGCCCGGCGCAATCTCCATGTCGCCCGCTTCCTGGGGAGCAAAATTAAAAAACGGCTCGGTCGGATGCAGGCGCATCGGTTGCGGCGCTCGGAAATTGTCCGGATGACAGAGGATGGCGATGCCGACCTTTTGGCCATCAACTAGACCGGTAATGTCGCACCAGCGGCCGCGAGTGCCCTGGCCTTTCTCGCGATCGTGCTCGCCTTCGCTGGTGAGGAAATCGGTTTTGTCTTTGCCGTTCCACGCCCAATTACCGCGAAAGCCGAGCCCGCCATAGCGATACTCCGGCAATTTGAGGGCGGAAGAAGTCGCGCACGTTTGCGTCGAGACAAGGTCAAACATCCAGAACTTCGCCATAATGTCTGGTAAATAAGCGTGCACTTCCCATGTTTCATTCAAGGCCACTATCGGTTCTGGCCCGGTCAGATCGACGAACCTATGCCTGGAGATAAAGCCACATTGCACCGGCCCGGACCATGTCTTGTCCACAGCCACAAATTCGACTTTGCCTTTGCCATCACCCATGTTCCAGAAATCAGGGTGCCGCCCCTGAAACTCCGTTTTTGTCCATGACCACCAGACCCCGTGATGATGCAGGTGGTTGGCCGGGAAATCGTCGGTCACAGTTTTGCCGCTCAACGTATTGATGGGGTGCAGATAACCTCCGCGTATGAATAGCTCTTTAATATTGGCGCGCGGCAATGGGCCGGGCTCCGCCTGGTAGGACATGAGGGACAGGTTTTCTGATTTTAATTCCAACTTTGTAGCCTTACGCGTGCAAGACAGGTTGCTGAGCTTAATGTAATCGGCGGGCTTGATGAAGTATTGCTGCGCCTTTCCTTGGGGCAACTGGACGATCCCCCAACAGTCGCCATTTTCATCGACTTGCGCAGGGAATCTGTTCCCGCGGTTCCATACATAAATCTGACGGTACGCTCCTGGATTGATCTTAAAATGCACTAAACTCCTGGTTCGCTCGATCCCGCCCGGATCCAAAATCAAATCCACAGCCTGCTCGGCGGCGAACAGGGGAAAATAACAGACAAGAAAAAGGAGGCCGCCAAGGAGAAAAAGCGAATTGCGCATGACGGCGTTCATAGCCTCTGGCAGGCCAGGGGTCAAGTCTGGTACCACTGGCTTTATACCGTTGTTGGCCTTTATTTCAGAGCCGATTTCGGTGATCGAGAACGAGTAAAGCTCGCTGCTAAATTGCTGCTCGCTAACAATGGCGCTCGATCCGGCGCAAGGCCTCGCGCACGACTTCAGTCAGATTATTGTCTCGCCTCAAACCGGAGGTCTGG
>DASWRJ010000529.1:0-9778 GCA_036403255.1 Verrucomicrobiia bacterium | reverse complement strand
TAAGTCCAAGCATGATCGAGTGTGGAACGTTAATGACAATCTTCTTGTCGGAGATCTCCCAATTATAGGGCTGATCGAGAAACTTTCGCTGGTCTTCAGTTAAGTCGCATTTGGAAAAAAATCCAAGCAAGGCCTCCTTAGTGATACCGGGGAAAGACCAGCGCGAAGATTTGAGAGGCTGTGAACCTTCAGGAATGAAACCTTCAGGAACTTGCAGATGCACGGTTGAATACTCAAAAACACGACGCGCAGCGGCTTTGGAAGGGGAAACGGGCGCCAGAGCTTGATCTTTGGAGCTCAGTGAGGCGGTGACCCATTGGCCAAAGAGCACTAAAAGCATGCCCAGCACAAAGAAACCTGCGTGCGGGATACCGAGAAAAGCAACGCGTGGACCTGCCTTCCTGTGTTTCGAGGGTGTGGCGGATTTGGCTGGCTTATGCTTCGGTTTCAATGTTTTACGAAAGTAATGCCTCTGGGCCGTTCCCGCAAATGCAGCAGGCAAGTATTATCTGACATAATGAGACATAAACCAGATATTATATACCGACCAGTAATTAAGACTCCAAACGCTGGAAAAAGGATACAAACATTCATTTGGGGCAAATTCTACCTGTGGTACGCTAGATAAGAGTCGTGTAAGATTTTTGTGAGTTCCCTGTCAGGAGCTTTTTAGGCTGGTATTTAGACCGCGAAAAGTCGTGAACGCCCTCAAACTTAGTGTAAACGCAAGGGAGTGAGGAGTGACAAGTAAGAAAAGCTTAAACCAACGGTACAAACTTGAGCTGTTTCGGGTGCCTTCCTGCTGCGTGACCTCGACTGTGCGGATATTGCTCGGGTCGAGCCTCTGATTGTCCGGCCCTCCACCCGCTGGCAGTTTGAGGTTGATGCCCTGCTCGAGCAGCGGCGTCGTAATCACGAAAATGATGAGCAACACAAAGGCCAAGTCCAGCAATGGAGTGATATTGATATCACTGAGCGTGACGAGCGAATTGCGTTGTGAGAAACGGCGCATTGGTTATTGGCAGCTTGCCGGTCGGTTCAAGGTGGAGTAGGGCCTTTTTTGCCTGTTCTGAAACGGCGGCACTGGGCCGATGCTATTCATCTTTGTCCTCCACATATTCTGTCTCGATATGGGAAACCAAATCCTGGGCAAAGTTGTCCAGTTCCACTGTCAACACGCGCAAGTTATGAACCAACCAGTTGTAACCGAACATGGAAGGGATGGCCACGAGCAGTCCGGCGACGGTTGTGATGAGAGCGGCGGCGACGCCAGGGGCCATCGTCTGCAGGTCGGCCTTGCCAGCCAGGGCCACATAACTAAAAGCGCTCATGACACCCCAGACAGTGCCCAGCAGACCCAGGAACGGCGCGCCACTGACGGCGATAGCAAGAAGGATGAGCCCCGACTCGAGCCTGAGCGATTGCTGGGCGACGGAGCGTTCGAGCGCGCGCTTGACCGATTCCATGCCTTTGAGCGAGACAAAGCGGCGGCGGGTCTCTTTGCCCGGAATACGCAAGCGGCCATCCAGTTCGCGGCAGCCCTCTTGATAGACCATGAAGAGCGGACAATCGGGAACCTGCACCTGGCGATCGTAGACTTCAAGAACGCGCTTCTGCGTCTTGAATTCGTTTTCGAAAAGATTGTTGAGGCGCTTGGCGCGACGCATCTGCATGGCTTTGGAGGCCATGACTGACCAGGCAAAAATCGAGAAGACCATCAAGGTCAGAATGATGACCTTGCCCTCAGGAGTAGTCGTCCTGAGAACGAACAGCAGATCGGATTTTGCTAATAAGTATGTCGGAGCGTGCATTCGCGCAATCTACCGGCTCAGCTCGGTTGTCGTAATGGTGTATCGTCCGCGGGAACGTTGGTCAAAACGTTTCGGGAGGTTTTGAGAAACAATTTCAAACATTGTTCAATAAAACTTTCAATTATTCGCAATTTGGCTCGAGCCGGGAGCACTTTTCCTAACCCATGGCCAGATTAAACAGAGTGCGGGGGCATGGGGAACAATAAAGTGAGGGAGATTTATTGGTATGGATGTGATGGAGGACGACACGGCGAAGATAGAGCGTTACCCATTATCAGGTTCGCACCTCATGATGCCTAAAATCAAAAGGATGGTCTGACACGTCGGACATGACCGGCAGGGCAAGAATCACCAGAGCGGCTTGAAGAAGTGCAGAGTGCAGAATCAGTGAAATAACTTAGGGGCTGAATACCTCCTGGAGGCATAGAAGGAGTGCTGCACATTCTTCCGCCTTCAGGCCACCCAGGCGACGAACGCACCGGGTTTTGGACAAGCAGCGCAGATGGTCTAAGGCCACTTGGCCTGATGTCCCCCCAAATTGACAAGGAATCCGGAATGGCGCAGAAAAACCGCCGGTAATTAGCGGGGCTGCGAGCACCGTTAATAAGTGGGCGTTCATTTCATCTGGCGAAAGGATTACTACCGGCCCGAGTTTTGCGTATCTCGGCGCCTTGAGCGGGGTCGAGGTCCGCCAGCCAAACCTCAAATCTTTTCATCGCGCTTTTCGGCCGGCCACTGCCACTCCGTCGCGTCCCATGATTCCGGGCTTTCGCGGAATGCCTCCAGTTGTAATCCGTCTTGCCGAAGCACTTCGTCGGGAATCGCGCTTAAAGCCTCCGCCCACCCGAGGCGCGGCTGATGAGGACCAGGGGTAACAATTAAACAGTTGTTTTGAACGGTCACTACGGCCTCGGAACCGAACCCGCAGGCTTCGAGTAAATCCTTGGGAAGCAGCAAGCCAAAGCCTTCGCCAATCTTTTGGATTTTCGTATGCACATCTTCAACATACCTATGATAAGCACATTATCCAAGGCTTTTAGGGCCTCGAAAGACTTTTACAAAGACGGCTTTATCGCTCCCGTTTTATAAACCAAACTCGTCCCATGGAAATTATCGCCCATCGCGGCGCCTCATACGATGCACCGGAGAATACACTCGCGGCGTTGAAGCTGGCCTGGGAACAACAGGCCGATGCCGCCGAGGTGGATGTTCATTTGAGCAAAGACGGTGAGATCGTGGTGGCGCATGATTATGACCTGCGCAAAACGGCTGGGCTGAGACGGAAACTCGCCGCCTTGAGGTATGACGAGTTGCGCAAGTTCGATGTCGGCGCGTGGAAGCATAAGCGTTGGCGTGGAGAGCGGATGCCGCTGTTAAGCGAAGTGATTGCTACTGTGCCCAGTGGCAAGCGGTTGTTTATCGAGGTTAAGTGTGGGCCGGAGTTTGTGGCGGCCTTTGGGCGCATGCGGAAGGATTGGATGGCAAGGGAAAAGGACCTGATCGTGATTGGGTTTTCACTCGATTGCATGCGCGAGGTCAAAAGAACTTTTCCGAAGGTGGAGGTCTGCTGGATCGTGGAGTTCCGCCGCAGCTTGCGCACGGGTCGCTGGCGCCCCGGAAAGAAAGAGGCGCTGGCAACCGCATTAGACGCGGGCCTGGATGGATTAGACCTGGGCGCGAAGGGGCCGATCACAGCGGATTGGATCGCCGAGGGCAAGCGAGCGGGGTTGAAATTTTACGTGTGGACGGTGGATGACCCGAAGCTCGCGCGCAAGCTGGAGGAGGCCGGCATAGATGGCGTTACCACCAACCGGCCCGGCTGGCTGAGAGCGCAGCTTTAGGTCACTGGTTGTGTGCAATGCGCGCAGCGCGTCGCTTTGATGGGAATCGTCGAGAGGCATTGCGGGCACTCTTTGGTGGTCGGACCTGCAGGCGCAGGAGCAGCCATGAGGGTGAGCCGATTGATTTGACGCACCACCAGGAACACGACCAGCGCAATGATCAGGAACTCAACGACGTTCTGCAGGAAGTTGCCCAGGAGCATGATGGGAGCACCAGCGTCTTTGGCCGCCTGGAGACCGGGATAAAATTTGCCATTCAGCGTGATGAAAAGGTTTTTAAAATCGACCTTGCCGAGCAGCGGCGAAAGAGGCTGCATGAAAATGTCATTAACGATCGAGGTAACAATCTTGCCAAATGCGCCGCCGATGATCACGCCGATGGCGAGGTCCAGGACATTGCCGCGCATGGCGAATTTCTTGAATTCACGCAGGAGACCGACGCCTTTGCGCAGATCCTTTTCAATTGGTTCAGGTATCTTGACCATGAATAAGAGGTGTAAAAATCCTTTGGCAACCTCAAGGAAAAATTTGCATCGAAGCGCCGCCCGGAACGCGGAGCCGAAGTTTTACTTCGAGGAATGCACTAATTCCTTCAAATCGCCTATAAAATTATTCACGTCCTGTTCGGTAACGTCCCACGCGCACATAAGCCGGCAACCGCCTTTGCCAATAAAATTGTAGAACATCCAGCCCCGTTTCCAGAGCCCTTCCCGGATTGTTTGGGAAAGCTCGACGAAGACTGAATTGGCCTGGCGTGGGAAAAGAATCTGCAACTCGGGCATCGTGCGAATGGATTTTTCGAGGTAAGCCGCCATCGCGTTGGCATGGGCGGCGTGGCGGAGCCAGGCGCCATCCTGCAGCATGCCGACCCAGGGGGCGGACAGAAATCGCATTTTCGAGGCAAGTTGCCCGGCTTGTTTGCAGCGATAATCGAATTCGCGGGCCAGTTCCGGATTGAAGAACACCACAGCGTCTCCGACTGCGGTGCCGTTCTTTGTCCCGCCAAAGCAGAGTACATCCACACCGGCCTGCCAGGTGACTTCTTTGGGTGCTACTTTCAGTGAGGCCACTGCATTCGCGAACCGCGCGCCGTCCATGTGGATGCGCAAGTTCAGCTTTTTGCACATGCTCCAAATAGCCTTAAGCTCCTCGACGTTGTAAACAGTACCGAGTTCGGTCGCCTGTGTCACGCTCACGACCTGCGGCTTGGGATAATGAATATCCGACCGGCGCTTGACCATGCGTTCAATGGAAGCCGTGTCGATCTTACCGTTTTCGCCGGAGAGCAGGAGCACCTTGGTGCCATTGGAGAAAAACTCGGGCGCGCCGCATTCGTCCATTTCCACATGAGCCGTCTCATGGCACAGGATGCTATGATACGATTGGCAGAGCGATGCCAGGGCGAGCGAATTGGCGGCAGTGCCGTTGAAAACGAAGAAAATTTCGCAGCGCGTCTCGAAGACATCGCGAATGAGATCGGCCGCTTTTGTGGTCCACTCATCATCGCCATACCCGCGGACATGGCCGGGATTGGCCAGGACGATGGAATTCCACGCTTCGGGGCAGATGCCGGCATAGTTGTCGCTGGCGAATTGGCGGGGTTTGCTGCTTTTGTCTGTCACAGACCCAGTATAAACGTGGAGCGCCGTGGTGCGGAAGGCTTTTATCTTATTGAAACCGGAACATCCGTTCGAGCCCGCGCGAGCGCAGCGGGTTATCGCCAGGCTCGTAAATGTGGTAATGCGTGCGGCCGAAGTCGAATTGAAACAAAATGCCGATGCTATGCCCGCCGCGGCCGTGCGAGCGAATGGCGTCTATGCCGTAACCGTAGCTTAGGATGACGTGGGAGGCCCCTCCCGGCGATTGAAAGCCGATGCCTGTCCCGACCCCGGAATGGTAGTGGCCCGGTTGCTCAAGGCCGGAGGGATAATCAACCCCCGCCGTGGCGGCCTGAATGATCCATGACCAGAGCGGATGAAATTGCAAAGTGTAACTGGCTCCGAGCAGCACAAATTCCCGCGCATTAATTTCCTGGTAATAGTAACCCGGCAGGCTTAAAGGAAATTCCGAGGCCAGTGGCAGCACTCCACCCAGGCGATATGCGCTGAAACGGTCCACCGACAGGCTGCTGCCCATCGTCAAGCTGACAGCAATATTATCTTTTCGGTCCGGTAACGTAAAAGCAAGCAAGCCGCGCATCCAGAAGAGGTGCGAATCGGCATTGACTCGCCGATCGCCAAAACCGTACACGCCCCGGCCCGTGCGAAATTGCCCTTCGTACCAGGCGGAGAGTTCCATGGCGAAATCCGGGCGCATGAGCGGTTCGCGTCCGCCCCAACGCAGGCCTGTGCGCAGATGATAAGTCATCCGGTCGTCCGGGATGGCGAAGTTTGGCGCGGTTTCCGAGTCGCGCTCGAACACCGAGTAGCGCAGTTCATTCCGCACCACGGCGTAGAGCGGGATGCGCTGGCCCGGATTAAACAGGTGATAGACGCTGGCCGAAACGCCAGCGCCGTGGCCGGTGAAAGATTCTTCGCGAAGGAATTTGCCGCCGCGGATTTCAGAGTAGCTGTCTGCAAAGCCACCACCGGAAAGCCCGATGCCCAGGTGCGTCTCGGGGCCAAACAAATCCCGAAACCCAAGTTCTGAATCCATGTAAACAGGCGCGACTGCCAGACGGAGCGTCAGATTGCTGCTGTAGAAATTCGGCTGGTTCAGGAAATAGAATCCGTACGCCGAAACCGGCGCGTGGCCAACGATCTGTTGGTTGTAGCCGACCTGGATAAGCTCGCGCCGAGTGTCGTCAATTTGACCGTAAACAAAGCCGCTCCCGAGAAGGAAACAAGTCCAGACCATGCACGCCAATTGCTTCATCGGGGCAAATAGCTACTCAAACGCCAGAACTTGCGCAATAGTCTTGTGACACTATTCGCCAAAACCCCTGCCGAGCAGGAAAGAAGCTTGTTCGCCAAAAGCAATTGTGAAAGGGTTTCCCCCGATCATGAAAGCCGCGCCGAAAAATTCCCTTTACCTTGCTCTGGCTTGCCTCGCTCTCCTGCTGAAAGGGTTGCTGCCCCAGGCATTTGCGGCGGAAAATCCATTAATTTCCTCCAATCCCACCGAGGATCCGGCCGAAACCACCATCTGGCCGAATCAGACCAGCCGTGCCAATAGCGACCCGTGGCTGGTCGAAAATCACGAGCGCCTGCGCGAGATGCGCCCGCGCGTGCTGGTGGTCAATTTTCACAATAAATCCTCCCGCGCCAAGTTGGAGAAGATGATCGGCGATTTGTTCGCCGCCATTACCGAGTCCAGCCGCTATCACGGCTATGCCGACGCGCAAGCCCCGGCTTTTTTGAACTATCGACTCGCGAAATTAGTGGACTTGCGCGAGCCGGAGAATACCAACGCGAACTCAGGCAAAATTCCCCTCAAGCCTGCCAAAGGCAAAGAGCTGGGCAAACTGGATTACAATGCCTTTTTCAGCCAGGACTACGCGAAGAACTACGGCTACGAAGACCCCAAACAGCCGGGCCGCTATTTGCGATTGGATGAGCTGGTGGACCAGGGATTTGTGCATGAGGTTTGGTTTATGGCCGATCAGGTCAAAGGTTTCGGCGTTTATGAAAGCGTCGAAGAGAAACCCATCTATACCGAGCGCTTTGCGCGCATACCGGGCAAATTCGTCCAAGCAGGAAATGGTGGAGACTCAGGCCAGAAATGGACCGGGCGCAGCGTCCGGATTGGATTTATAAACGTCACTCGTGGCATTGGCTGCTTTTTGGAGAGCTTAAGCCACAGCTTCGAAGGGACGAGCAGTTCCAAAGCGATCCCCTACTTCACAAAATATTTTGAGGATTACGCCGGTTACAACCTGAAGAAGAAGTGGGGACTGCCGTTCAATACGTTTTACGATGTGCCTTACGATCGCAAACGCGTCGAGTACCCGGCGCCGGACGAATTGAAAATCCAGTGGAAGGAACAGGCCATCGTGATCACGAACTATCTCGCCACCGCCGGCAATGTCCATTGGCCGCCCAATGCACGTGGACATTACGACCTGGAGAACACGAACGCAGTCCTCAGCACGATTGAAGACTGGCGCATTGGGAGCGGCGCACAGGGAGCCGACGTAAAGAAGCCTTTCACCAATGCCGCCTTCGCCCGCTACCGCAAGATGGCCCCGGACTGCATGGGTGCATGGCTGATTTATTGGCGGCAGAATATGCCCGGGCTCGATAACCTGCAAAAGGATGACACCGGCAAGCCCATGAAAAACTGGTGGCCATTCTTGTTTTATTAAAAACGCTTGGGCCCATTTGAGGACCGACGGCCACTGCTCCCTTGGACACCCCATGTCTTTTCCGGACACCTCCTGCAAGATTCGGACACTCGGCGCGGCTGAAAATTGTTTGCGGCGGGGCGCGAGCGTGGTATTTAAGCTTTACGGTTAAAGGGAAACTAGATGGAAGGAAAAGCATGAAAGCAAAGATGGGAACGGTTTTGGCGGGATTGTTGTTGCTGGCGGGTTGCGCCACGAAAACACCGGATGTCACGACGCATTACGACACAATCAGCGGGTTGCGCACTGATTTGATGTCCGACAACATGCTCGAAACACCGCAGCAGCCGCCGCGCGAGGTGGTGTGGCTAAACGCCTCCCGCGTCTTCCGAGATCTGCGGAATAGCCGCGGTGAATATTATTTGGAGGTCAATTACGAGGCCCGCGAAGAGACCGGATTTCTGAATATCCCTGTTGGCGCGACTCTCACTGTGGTCGCGGACGGGCGGGAACTACGCTTCATTGGCAACGGCAGCTTCAATCAGCGAAAAAAATTGAAACGTGGGTTGGTTTACGAGACGGCCCTTTACAAAGTCACACGCGACAATCTTCTCACCATTGCGAACGCCAAACAGGTGAAGGTTAAAATCCGCGGCGACAATGGCTTAGTGGAACGCGATTTTAGCGCGGAAAATTTCAAGCGGTTCCAGGAGTTTATGACGAACACGCGGGTCTGAGCCTCGCTCCCCAATCCGTTGAATCGCCAAAGCGCCGGCTTCAATTCGGCGCTTTTTGCTTTTTTTGCCCTGTTTTGCAGTGGAAGACCCCATGGCAGCGCCTGCGGACATGTGAGTTATTAAGGCAAGAACCGCAAAAGAAAGTGAAGTTATGCTAGAAACAATTGCCATAATCTTAATCGTGCTGTGGTTGTTGGGGATGGTCAGTTCTTACACCATTGGCGGGTTCATACATGTCCTGTTGATCGCGGCCATTATTATATTCCTGATCCGCATTATACAGGGCCGTCGGCCGCTCTAAACGGACGTTTGGCCGGGACAAAAAACCATCACTCGCGTGCGCGTGTCAGGCCGCGAGAGATGGTTTTTCTCTTTCCTTCCCGCGCTGCCCCTCCACGCATGCCAGACGGATTTACTGGTTCCCATTTCACCAAGGCTTGTTTAGGTTCTGCGCTGCACTGATACGCCGGCATGATCACCGAAGCCATTACCAAATTTGCCATTAACGTCCTGACCACCACTGGCTATAAGGGGGCCGCCGGGTTAATGACCCTCGAGAGCATGATCGCCCCGATTCCCAGCGAAGCCGTCATGCCCTTCGTCGGTTTCCTGATTGCCGATGGGAAATGGAGCCTATGGCCAGCCATTCTCGCAACCAGCACCGGCTCGATCCTTGGTTCCCTGCTCTCGTATTGGATGGGATATTACGGCGGCAAACCGTTCGTCCTTAAAGTCGGCAAATATCTGCTGCTCAATCAACGCGATCTCGATCGCACTGAGCAATTCTTCCATCGCCGCAAAGGTCTTTGGATTGTTTTCATTGGCAGGTTTGTGCCAGTCGTTCGCCATTTCATTTCCATACCGGCGGGCATCGGCCGCATGGCGTTGCTGCCATTTCTTCTGGTCACATTTATCGGTGCAACAGTCTGGAATTCTTCTCTGTTATTCCTCGGCTGGAAGCTGCGCGAGAATTGGAACATCGTGCAGAAATATTCGCACGTGATTGATTATGTGGTGGTGTTTGTGATCCTCGGGTTTGTTGTGTGGTTTGTGCAAGATCGACGCAAACATCGCATGCAATCGTAGCACGCTTCTTGCAATTATCCA
>DASWRJ010000528.1:0-2913 GCA_036403255.1 Verrucomicrobiia bacterium | reverse complement strand
CGGGCAGGAGTTCGGTTGCGGCCTTAAACGCAGCCAGGCTCTCGGGGAGGCGTTCCTGGAGCCACAAGCACCAGCCGCGATCGAGTTGAGCCTTTCCGGCAAAGGCGCTGTTGGTGAAATTTTTCAGCAGACTATCCAACTCACCCAGGGCCTGCGCGAGCAGATTGCCCGCCGGTGCGCTGGCGGTTGGTGTGGTTTGCTTGGTTGCACCGCTGGCCGCGTATTGACGCAAATGCAATTCCGCCAAGGTGAGGAGCGCAGCGTCGGAGTTGGTTTCGTTTGGATGCAGTATTAAGAATGCATCGATTTTTTGGGTCGCCTCGGCGAGCTTGTTTTGCGTGAGCGTGAGATGAATAACCTGAACAAGCGCGAGCTTGCGCAATTCCGGCGGAAAACCATCGCTATCGTTTTTTGCGTAAGCGCGCGCAGCTTCATCCAATCGATCCAAGTGCTCGAGGATGCGGGCCTGAAGCTGGGAGGACTCGGCCTGGAACTGGCGCTGGCCGGTTTCGGCGGCATAGGCGAGCAAATTGGTCGTATTGCGCAGGGCTTCGTCCAGGTGTTGCGCGGCGAGTTGGACAAGGCATAATTCGTATTGGCGACGCCATTTGAACTCGGGCAAAAAGTCTTTATCAGGCATCAGGCGCAGGGCTTCTTCAGCGCCTTTGTAATCCTGGCGGGCATATAAAGCTTCTGTGAGAAGGAGGTAACCACGCGCGACGAGTTCGTTATTGGCACGGTCACGGGCTACTTTCTGAAACGTGCTCTCAGGAGCGCGGAGCAGTTCGATGACTTTCTCCCAATCGCTCAATTTATAGCGCGCGAGCGCCTCACCGTAACTGGACTCGAGCAGCCGCGAGGAGTTTGGAAACTCCCGGATCAACCGCGCAAATGAGCCCGCGGCGGAAGTATAATTGGTGCTCTGCATGTAAGCGTCGCCCAGGAAATAATAATATTGATCTGCGAGGACGCCCGCTTTGGGAGCATTAGAAGTCAGCAGGTCGATGCAGGGAGCGAGCTTCTTCTGCTTTAGCAAGGCCTGCGCCTGCATGAGAATTGCTTCCGGCACGCGTGTTGATTCAGGGAAGGACCTGACGAATTCAGCAAATTCGCGCTCGGCCCGTTCGTACGTCGCCAGCTCGAACGAGCGGCTCGCATTGACAAAAGCAGCCGTCTCGGCCGGGTTTTCCGCCTGCTGCGCAGAAGCGTTATACAGGAGCGGCCAAATCACGATCAGCAACGCGAGAAGGAAACGCGCCCATCGGGAAGCGCGGGAATGTGATTTGTAATGCGAGTTCAGCATTAGGGCGAAGGCATTATTTATCACGCGTTTCAAGGAGGCGACGCAAAAATTGGCCCGTGTAACTTTGTGGAGATTGCGCGATGGCTTCCGGCGGGCCTTGTGCCACGATCCGACCACCGCCAGAGCCGCCTTCCGGACCCAGATCAATGACCCAATCTGCTGTTTTGATGACGTCGAGATTATGTTCAATGATGATGAGCGTATTCCCAGGCGCTCGCAGTTTAAAGAGCACCTCCAGCAACTTGGCCACGTCATGGAAATGCAAGCCGGTCGTCGGTTCGTCTAGAATGTATAATGTGCGACCGGTCGCTTTGCGGCTCAGCTCGGCGCCGAGTTTTAAGCGCTGCGCTTCGCCGCCAGAAAGAGTAGTCGCGGATTGCCCGAGGCGAATGTAGCCAAGTCCGACTTCAGCAAGCGTCAGGCAGCTTTCGTAAATCTGCGGCACAGCGCGGAAGAACGTGACCGCCTCATCTACGGTCATGTCCAGGACGTCTGCGATGTTCATGCCTTTGTAATGAATCTCGAGCGTCTCACGATTGTAGCGGCGGCCGTTGCACCCTTCGCAGGTAACATAAACGGGCGGCAGGAAATGCATTTCGATCTTCAACAAGCCGTCGCCCTGACAGCGTTCGCAGCGTCCACCTTTTACGTTGAAACTGAACCGGCCGGCGCCGTAGCCGCGGATTTTGGCGGCAGGCAAATGGGCGAACAAATCGCGAATGTGATTAAAAATGCCGGTGTAAGTCGCAGGATTGCTGCGCGGGGTGCGCCCAATAGGTGTTTGGTCGATGACGATAATTTTGTCTAAAACATCTTTACCACGGATTTCTTTATGCGCGCCAGGACGCTCCTTCGAGCCATACCAATGCCGAAACAGCGCGCGGCGCAAGATATCATCGACCAATGTGCTCTTGCCTGATCCGCTCACGCCTGTCACACAGGTCAAAGTGCCAAGCGGGATACGCACATCAATGTTCTTCAAGTTGTTTTCGGTCGCTCCCATGATTTCGAGCCAGCCGCGTTCATTGGGCGGGATGCGCTTTTTGGGCACGGGGACGTTCAACTCGCCAGTCAAATACTTGGCCGTCAGTGAACGCGGGTTGGCCATGAGCTCGGGCACTGTCCCAGCGGCCACCAATTCACCGCCGCGGACGCCCGCGCCTGGCCCCAGATCGAGCACGTAATCCGCGCTGCGAATCGTGTCTTCATCGTGCTCCACAACGAGGACAGAATTGCCAATATCGCGCAGATGGCGCAGCGTGGCCAAAAGTCGATCATTATCCCGCTGGTGCAGGCCAATGCTTGGCTCGTCCAAAATATACAATACGCCGACCAAGCCAGCGCCAATTTGCGTGGCCAATCGTATTCGTTGCGCTTCACCGCCACTCAATGTTCCGCTCTCGCGGTTCAACGTGAGATATCCGAGGCCAACGTTCTTGAGGAATCCGAGGCGCGCGCGAATTTCCTTAATGACCTCCTGGGCGATCTTCCGTTGGAATTCAGTCAACTTGAGACTAACAAAAAACTCATCCGCCGCGTCGATGGACAAGCCGCATATGTCCATGATGGAAAGCCCTGGAATGTTTTTTAGTTTCGGATTCCAAATACCA
>DASWRJ010000527.1:0-5861 GCA_036403255.1 Verrucomicrobiia bacterium | reverse complement strand
GAAGCTATTGCGCGGCTGAAAGATTTACAGCGCGAATATCAGCCAGACAGCATTGTAGTGCTCGGAGATGTGGTGCATCGGGCATTGCCGATTGCGCAACTGCGAGAAGAGATGGAGGAATTCTGCGCCGCACTGAAAGGCGAATGCGAGCTAATCTTCATTGAGGGAAATCATGATCGGAGTTTGGGCGAATTACTGAAGGCCTGGCGGCTGAGCGCGCGATTTGTCTCTGAGCATTCCGTCGGCCCGCATTTGCTGGTGCATGGGAATGTGGCTAAAGACCAAGGGCGCAAGTTGCGCAAAAAGCTTGGACCCGCCGGGCGAATCATCATGGGACACGAGCACCCTGCGGTGTCGGTGGGAGACGGAGTCGCGTCGTGGTGCAAATGCCCCTGCTTCTTGATAAGCAAGGACGTGGTGGTGTTACCCGCATTTTCACGCTGGGCAGCAGGGACGGTGTTTCCACATTACCCGTTTATGTCGGAGTTGGCCCAGCAGGCGCGCTTTGACAGGGCGATTGCGATTTTGGCGGGGAAGCTGTTGCCGATGCCGTTTGCGTGAATCTTCCGCAGCTTGACTTTTTTCCTCTCGTGCAAAGACTCTCGGCTCATGTCAATACCAGCTCAATTTCCAGGCGTCACAGCGGTGGCGAAGGCTAATGTTTATTTCGACGGCAAAGTCGTAAGCCATTCGATTCTATTCGCGGACGGCAGCAAAAAGACGCTCGGCTTAATCTATCCGGGCAAATTTCATTTCGGGACGGACAAGGCTGAACTGATGGAAATTGTGGCCGGGGAATGCGCGGTGAAGCTCGATGGACAATCTGACATCAAAAATTATTCCGCCGGGCAGAGTTTCAAAGTCCCGGCGAAATCCGGATTCGACATCGAAGTGAAGAACGGGATTTGCGAGTATATTTGTTCGTTTCTGGATTGATTACCAACTCGGCTTCTCGGGCAGGGAAGCGTCGAACTCTTTGACGAGGCGCTGCTCGTATTCGCCGGCGAAAGTGCCTTTGAAAAAGCGGTCAAGTCCTTCGTTGTCGAATTGCTCCCATGACTTCTCCTCCTGGCCGGGCACGATGGGGAAAAAGAGCGCGTTGTTGGCTTTGGCGGCTTTGTAATCGCCGGGCGCATCGCCAATCATCAGGATTTTTCCAGGCGCATATTTGCCAACAGCGGCAAACTTGAGATGCTCGGTTTTGGTGCCCATTTCCTGGCCGGCAATCATTTTGACGAAGCCATCGATTTTGTGCTCGGCCCACTCACGCTTGAGGGCGTCGGCGGGCGTCTGCGAAATGCACATCGCATCGGCGTGCTTGTTCAGTTTTTCGAGTGATTCGCGCACGAGCGGAAATGGGGGCACGCCATGGACAATATCTTCGACGGCGCGATTGACGGCGTCCGACCATTGCTTGACCTGTTCGAGGCCTTTGTTGCCATTTTTGACTTCGGCGGCGAGGGTGGCGTTTCCGAGCTTGGTCTCGCGCTTGATCCATTCGTCGAGCGCGGTGAGGTCAGGCATCTTAACTCCGCGCGCCTGGACCTGCGGCCGCGCGCCGAGGAGTTTAATGGCCTTGCAGAGCGCCGGGAACCGATTTGCGCCGCGGTCCTTGGAGTAAAGGTTCACGAATTCCCAGACTTCGCGGGCGTATTTACTGGCAGCCTGGAGATTAAACCATTTGATAAACATGGGCGTGAAGCACTCCTTGTGCTTGATCTCCATGCTATCAAAAATGCAGCCATCGGAATCGATCCCAATGAAAAATTCCCGGGAGGGTTTGAAATCGCGCAAAAGTTGTGCTGGATCACTCATATTTCAACGCGAAATTTGCCGGGGAAGCCGCCTGCGAGTCAATCCTTTCCGCTGCTAAATGCTTTGACTCAGGCTGGTGCTTCGGTATTCTCTGCGCCCTGTTTTGAGTTTGAGATATGGCGAAATTGACAGTGAATGATTTGGACGTTCGCGGCAAACGCGTTTTCATGCGCGTGGACTACAACGTGCCGATGGAGGAGCAAAATGGCCAAATGGTCATTAACGACGCGACGCGCATCAAAGAGACGCTCCAAACCCTGGAATTGCTGATCAACAAAGGGGCCAAAATCATTTTGGCCGCCCACCTGGGACGCCCCGGAGGAAAGCGCGAGCCATCGATGTCGCTGCGCCCGGTGGCGATGAAGCTGGCCGACATGATTCACCGGCCGGTGGCCTTTGTGGATGATTGCGTCGGCGAAAAGGTCGAGAAAACGGTCGGCGCACTTAAGGAGGGCGATGTTTTACTGCTGGAAAATGTTCGCTATCACGCAGAAGAAGAGAAGAACGAGCCCGACTTTGCGGAACGGCTGGCCAAGCTGGCGGATATTTATGTGAATGACGCGTTTGGCGCGGCGCATCGCGCACACGCCTCGACCGAAGGAATCGCCCGGGTGATCAACAAGCGAGGCGGCAAAGCCGCTGCGGGTTTGCTGATGGAACGCGAGTTGAAATTTCTCGGGCACGAGCTGGAGAATCCCGCGCGTCCATTTGTGGTGATTTTAGGCGGAGCAAAGGTATCGGATAAAATCAAAGTAATTGACCGCCTGCTGGAGAAGGCAAACACAATTCTGATTGGCGGGGCGATGGCTTACACCTTCAAGCTGGCCATGGGCTATAAAACGGGCAAATCGCTGGTGGAACCGGACTCGACGCACGTCGCGGTGCGGGCACTGGCCAAAGCCGCGGAAAAGGGCGTGCGCTTCCTGTTGCCTCGCGACAACCTGATTGCGACGCCCAAAGAAACCGGAAAGCTGAACAAAAAGGGGAAGCCGGTTTTTGAATTTGTAAACCCGCGGGTGAATGCGGACGCGGATATCCCGGAGGATGCCGAGGGCTTCGATATCGGTCCAAACACAGCGCAAATTTATTCCGAGGTCATTCGCACGGCCAAAACGATTCTGTGGAACGGGCCGATGGGCATGTTTGAAGACCCGCGCTTTGCGGAAGGGACGAACACCGTGGCGCGGGCCGTAGCGGAAACGACGCAGAAGTCTGGAGCGATTAGCATCATTGGCGGTGGAGACAGCGTGAAGGCGCTGAACAAGGCCGGGCTCGGCGATAAAGTGTCTTTCATGAGCACGGGCGGCGGGGCGAGCCTCGAATTTTTGGAAGGGATTGAATTGCCCGGCGTGGCCGTGCTTTCAAATAAATAATATCAAGGAGCCATGGATAAAGAACGCAAACTGATTATCGCCGGCAATTGGAAGATGAACAAAACGGTGGCTGAAGCGCTTTCGCTTGTGACCGGTTTGAAGCGGGAGGTGGCGAACATCAAAGAAGTCGATATCGTGGTGTGCCCGCCGTTCACGGCGTTGAGTGAAGTTTCCAAAGCGATCATCGACAGCAATGTGCGGCTTGGCGCGCAAAACATGAGCGAACACAACTTCGGCGCGTACACCGGCGAGACCGCGGCTGGGATGTTGAAGGAATTTTTAGTGCGTTATGTGATTTTGGGGCACTCGGAGCGCCGGCAATATCAGAAGGAAACGGACGAATTAATCGCCAAAAAAGCGCTGACTGCGCACGCCGCTACGATTAAGCCGATCGTTTGTGTGGGCGAAACATTGCAGGAGCGCGAAGGCAGCCAGACGGAAAAAGTGCTGGAAAAGCAAATAAAAGGGAGCCTGGCCGGATTGAGCAAATCGCAGGTGGAAGAGACAATTATCGCTTACGAGCCTGTTTGGGCCATTGGCACCGGGAAAACCGCCACCGCCGAGCAGGCCCAGCAGGCGCATGCGTTTATTCGCGGGGTAATTTCAAAATTGCACAGCGAAGCAGTTGCGCGGCGGGTGCGTATCCAATATGGTGGCAGCGTTAAACCGTCTAATACGCGCGAATTGATGAGCCTTCCCGATGTGGATGGCGCGCTGGTGGGCGGGGCTTCGCTTGAAGACCGGACATTCGCGGATATAATCAAGAATTCGATTTAGGAACTGAGCATATGATGATGTTTTCTATCACTTTATTGACTGTCATATTGGTGCTGGATTGCCTGGTGCTGATGTTGCTGGTCCTGGTGCAATTGCCCAAAAAGGAAGCGGGAATGGGCCAAGCCTTTGGCGGCGCGGCAACCGACGCGCTTTTCGGCGCGGGCAGTGGCAATGCGCTTACAAAGATGACGCAGTACGCGACCGGCATCTTTTTTGTGCTGACACTGACAATTTCGATTCTCTTCAGCAACTACCGGCATCAAAAGACTGGCTTGGAACGCGAAGCCGCGCGGCTGCAATCGGCGCCATCCTCCCCTGCCCCGGCACCAGCTTCGGCCACTGAGAAGCCCGCCGCGCCCGCAAACACTTTCACCGCGACCGGCGCGGTGGCGAACACTGCGACGAGCGCTGCGGCGCCAAACGCATTAATGTCACTGAAGGCAGCGACGAATTTGCCGGCGGCAACGCCTCCGGCGACTACGACCGGGACTAATAAATAAGTCCATGGCGACTTTCGCAAAAGCCCTCTTTGCAACAAAGAGGGCTTTTTGCTTTGCGGGGCTTCAGTTCGTTCGGGCTCTTTGGTATCACGCTGCTTTCGTGGCGATGACTGCGGGACTTTTTTGCGGCTGCGGAGCCAAGGAACCCCGGGCGGACATAGTGATCCTAAACGGGACGGAACCGGAGTCATTGGACCCGGCGATCATTACCGGGCAGCCGGATGGACGGGTTGTGGGCGCTTTGTTCGAAGGGCTCATGCAGTTTGATCCGAAAACGGCCACGCCTGTTCCGGCCCTGGCTGTGAAGTGGGAAATCTCTCCGGACGGAAAAATCTACACGTTTCACCTGCGCACAAACGCGGTTTGGTCCACGGGCCAACCCATCACCGCGGAGGATGTGGTTTATTCATGGCGGCGCGTGGTGAATCCCGCGACGGCGTCCGATTATGCCGGGCAGCTTTTCTTCATCAAAAATGCGGAAGCAATCAATACCGGCAAGGTCCACGATCTGAGCCAGCTCGGAGTGCAGGCGCTCGATCCCTACACTTTGCGAGTGGAATTAATCAGCTCGACGCCCTTTTTTTTGGATCTGTGCGCGTTTCGCACGCTGTATGTAGTGCCGAGGTTTTGGATCGAGAAACACGGCGACCGCTGGCTGATGGAAAAGCCGCTGCCGACCAGCGGCCAGTACACACTCGAATTCTGGCGCATTCACGACAAAATTCGGATTCGCAGAAATCCACTTCATTGGAACGCGGCCAACATCCAAAATGAATTAGTGGATTTTCTGCCGGTTGATGCGAGCGCGTCCGCATTGAATATTTATGAAACAGGCC
The DNA here is from genome assembly GCA_036403255.1 of Verrucomicrobiia bacterium. GTDB lineage: Bacteria > Verrucomicrobiota > Verrucomicrobiia > Limisphaerales > JAQGOV01 > JAQGOV01. Next base: position 560 of record DASWRJ010000527.1, on the reverse strand, counting down.
AGGCGGACATCATTTGGGACAAGGGACTGGTTCCGAGTGAGTTGATGGATGTCATGAGCAAACGCCCGGATTGCCATACGTTTGATTATCTGGGCACCTATTTCTTTCGCTACAACGTGACTCGCAAACCCTTTGATGATGTGCGTGTGCGCAAGGCGCTGCTGATGGCCATTGATAAAAAGCGGCTGGTCGAGCGCATCACCAAATCGGGCGAGCGCACCGCGAACACACTCACGCCACCGGGCATGGCCAATTATCAAGCGCCGGAGGGAATCGGCTATGACACGAACAAAGCGCGGCAATTGCTGGCTGAAGCGGGTTTTCCCAACGGACAGGGATTCCGGAAATTTGGTTATCTTTACAACACATCAGACTTGCACAAGCAAATCGCCATCGAATTGCAACAAATGTGGAAAGAAGTGCTCGGGATTGAGATGGAACTTGTGCAGACGGAGTGGAAAGTTTATTTGGCGGCGCAAAGCACACTGGATTTCGACACCACCCGCAGCAGTTGGATCGGCGATTATAATGACCCGAACACGTTTTTGGACATGTTCATG
>DASWRJ010000526.1:0-2838 GCA_036403255.1 Verrucomicrobiia bacterium | reverse complement strand
GCAAGCGGTTTCCATTGAGGAAATCACTAGCCAGATACCGTCCATTGTCGAATGGGCAGGAATGAGATTCAGGGAGGAGGTGGCGAAACTGCCGGAGTAAAGATTGAGCTTATGTCGCAGAGGTGGAGTGATGGTAACCCGTGAAGGCTTGATTGACGTTTCTCAGCATCTTTCGACGTTTGGACCCAGAGGCGGCTTAGTGCCGTCCGCTTCCGCTGCTTTTGGCTCGGACCAGCGCACCATCCGCCGAGGCAGCCTGGAAGATTGCTCCAATTATTTCGGAGGCTCGGGCGCTTCTGATCGCGTGAGTGCAAGGCAACCCCAGCCGACGAGAAAGCCTACTCCCCCAAAAGGGGTCACCATCCCAAGCCATTTCTGATTGGTCAGGGCGAGCAGATAAAGCGAGCCGGAGAAAAGGACGATGCCGAGCAAAAAGGCGTAGAACCCGATGCGCCGGATGGCCGGGCGCGTGGAAAGAAAGAGCAACGCCAGGGCATGGACCAGGTGATACAAGACGGCGGTTTGGTAAATATCGCGGGTGCCGTTTTCTTTTAGAATGGCTTGAAAACCATGCGCTCCAAAGGCGCCCAGAGCCACTCCCAAAAACCCGGCGACCGCCGCCACCCGGAGCGCGCTCAGTTTGCTCATACTCACGCGCGCGCGAATTATTGGGTGAAGCCGGGAAGCTTCACAATCGCACCGCCCTTGAGCGCCGATTCATGGGAGCAGAGCCCGACGCAGGTCCAGTTCGCGGATTGCCGGGCATTCGGAAACGGTTCGCGATCGGCAACCAGCGCGGTCAAAAATTCGTGGACCAGGTGCGGATGGCTTCCGCCGTGACCAGCCCCTTGCGTGAAAGAGAGATGCGTCTTCTTCCCGAGATCATAAACGCCCTTCGTCGTAAAGCGCTGGATGGCCTTCGGCAGCCGTTTGGCAAAGTCAGGCGTTTTGACAAGCTTGGGAATTTTCGGCTCGGGCAGTTTGGCGCGATGCATTACGAGCGGCTGGTGCTCGATTAACGGCCACTCGATAGAAGCTTTGCTGCCATAAACATCAATGCTCTCGCGATATTGCCGCGCGACATCAAAGAGCGAGCGATAAATGCGCGCGGCAAGGTCGCTGTCCTTGAACTTGATGTGCGTCGTCTCGACCGCGAACGGTGAGTTATACTTTTTGACGAGTTCCTTGCGAATCGTCCCGGACCCGAAGCAGGAGACATATTCAGCCGTGGCATTCGTCAACCCGCAGACGGGCCCGACGCAATGCGTGGCATACCACATGGGCGGCAGTCCCGGCCAATAATTGGGCCAGCCGTCCATATCCTGCTGATGCGATGCCTGCACAAATTGGATTTTGCCGAGGGTGCCCTTTTCGTAGAGCTCTTTCATGAAGAGAAATTCGCGGGCATACACCACGGTTTGCATCATCATGTAGCGCAGCCCGGTTTTTTTCACCAGATCGACGATCGTCTTGCAATCCTCGACCGAGGTCGCCATCGGCACGGTGCAGGCCACGTGTTTTCCGGCGCGGAGCGCGGCAATCGATTGCCAACCGTGATCGGGAATGGGCGTGTTGATGTGCACCATATCCACCTCAGGATCGGCGAGCACCTGCTTCAAATCTGTGTACCGCGTCGCGACGCCGAAAGCATCGCCAATCGTGTGCAGCTTCTGCTCATTCCGCTGGCAGATGGCATACATATTCGCATTGGGATGCCGCTGATAGATTGGGATAAACTCAGCCCCAAAACCCAAACCAATGATTGCTACGTTAATCTTTTTGCCCTTCATAAATTTTTCTGGGGTATGGTGTAAAGCAGCGCGGCTGGCCAGTCCAGTGATTTGTGCAAGGCCGTCCGGAACTGGCAGCGCATGTTAAGCCCTAAACCGGAAGGATCGTTAACCATGAATGGACACTAATAAACACCGATAAGGAGGAGGGCTTTTAATGTTTATGCGGCGACCTCTTTTTGTGTTTCGGATGTTGTTTGCTGATTCCGCGCAGGTTCGGGAGCAATTGGATCGTTCGGGCAAAGAGAAGGCGTCTGAATTGCCATGGCTAAATTTGAACCGACTGCTACATTCCCTCGCAGGATCGCAGCTTTTTTATGCAGAATACGCCTTCATGGCCCGACGATGTCGCTGCCAGCATTGATTACTCTCTGCTCGCGCGCGCCAGTGTGACCCGGGCGGACATTCAACTTTGCTGCGAGTCGGCCATTAAATTGAAACTGCACGGCGTAGTTGTCCCTGGTTCCCAAGTGATGCTTGCCACCGCCCTGCTGGAAGAATCAGAAATAAAAATCATCACGCCGGTTGGTTATCCGTTTGGGCTGAATGACACCGATGTAAAACGTTACGAAACGGAAGTCGCCGTGGATAATGGGGCGCACCATGTTGAGCTCTATGCAAACCTCGGCTGGCTCAAGCAATCCGAGGACGACAAACTTCTGCGTGAATTCCGCGATGTGGTCGAAGCGGCGGATGACCGGCCGGTCGGTCTCGCGATTGCGTCAAATTCCATCCCGATTTTGGAAAAGGAGCGCTTGTGCCAAATGGCCCAGGACGCCACGATTAAATATATTGTGATTGGGAATGCGATCGATCCGGCCGAACCGATTTCGCCGGGCGAAGTAAAAGATTGGCGCGCGATTTGTCCCGCGAAAATCGGATTAAAGGTGAATGCCAGGCTCAAGGACGTTGAGCTCGCCCAGCAACTCATCGATTCCGGGGCAACTTGGATCGGGATTTCCGACGCCATTCCAAGCTAGGAAAACAATTTTCACCCAATTATGGTGGGGTAAATTACTTGATTCCTGAACGGGAAAGAAACTGCCTT
>DASWRJ010000525.1:0-4752 GCA_036403255.1 Verrucomicrobiia bacterium | reverse complement strand
AGGCGATGTGAACGGGCTGCCGGTCGGTATTTCCTTTTTTGGCAAAGCCTGGAGCGAACCCAAACTAATTCAGCTCGCCTACGCTTTCGAACAAGCCACCCGGATTCGCAAACCGCCCCGGTTCCTGCCCACCGTCACTGCCTTGTAGGCCGGGTCCCCTCACTTGGCGCTGGCCCGCGCACACGAATGCCCTCCGCATTACTCTCCTCCTAAGTGCCTATACTGCGGTAGGATTGAACCTCCTTTGCCGGAAACCCTTTCGGTGCAATGTTTTAAGAAGAAAACCAAGTCTTATGAAAACACAAATACTCGCAACAATCGCCGCATCATGTTTACTGGTGGGCTGTAATCGAAGCATCGAAAACGCCTCCCAAAAATACAATGAACTGCCGCGCCCAGTGCAAGTCACTGTCCGGGCCCAGGCGCCCAACGCCGAAATAGCCAATGTCGCCAAAAAGACTCGCGATGGCATGACGGTTTACGAAATTGAATTCGCCGAACCCGGTAAAAATCCCAAGATGTGGGTTGCTTCAGATGGTCATGTCGTGAATAGCGATTTTAGCCAGGGTGCCCCTGGAGCTATTCAAAAGCTGACGACCGGCACCGGCGAAGTAGGCACAAAGTTTAGCGCCTTGCCTGAAAAAGTGCAAAAGGCGGTTAAAACTCGCATGCCTAATGCCGAGATCGCCAACATCTCGCGCCATGAAAATGATGGACGCGTAATTTATGAGTTTGAGTTCAAGGAGAGTGGGAAAAACCCGACGCTTAAAATTGCTGAAGACGGGACAGTCGTTCAGGACCTTCAGAAATAAATAGGTAGAGCTGTTGGTTGTTTGGGGCACCGGCCGAAATCTCGGCCGGTGCTTTTTTATTTCGAAGAAAGCCACTTTCACCTCGCAAGATCTGCGGCTAAATTGTCCGAAGATGATCTTAAAGGAGGCTTTATGGCAAAACACAGCTCAGCTACGAGATCAGCAGACATTGACACCGGATTCCTTGACCTGAACACCGCCACGGAAAAGGCGATTGCCGAGATTCCGGATATCGGACCTGAATTGGCGCGCGAACTCTGCTCGCATCGGCCGTTCGAAACCATGGAAGATGTGCGGCAAGTGCCAGGTATGACTGAAGACATGATTGACGCTCTACTCCGCGGAGGAGCCATGGTCGGCAATCCTGACCCGAGCGAAATGTAATGCATTCTTCATCCGGCGGCGCGCATCTCGCGCATCTCTCGCATTCGCGCCGCTTTATTTGCTTGGATGCTACTGATACTCCTTGCGCCCGCTGTGCCACGACTGGTTCTGAATCGGCCGCAGTATCTCCTGCATCTCCGCAAATAATTCCAAATCAAACGGCTGCTCCAACCAACGCACCGCTTCCTTCAACTTTTTAAGATGACCGGTGCTGAACACCGTGCTGGCAAACCCGCTGTTCGTCACCGCAAACTGCAACGCCAGTTTCGCCACATTTCCTTTCTTCTTCCGTGCATGCGCCAGAGCCTTCAGGCAGGCGTCCCGCACCACCGCTGGAGCTGGATGCCATTTGGGCGGGCCCTTCTCTGTCAGCAATCCCATTCCAAATGGGGCGGCATTCAACACCCCAACTGCCTTGCTTTGCAAAAATGGAAACATCTGCACCAGGGTGGTGTTGTGCAGACAGTAATGCCCGTATGGCATGACCACATCCACCGTCAACTCCTGCAAAACTTGCCGGAAAGCTTTCAGCGAGAATCCGGTCAGCCCTATTTTATGCACTTTGCCTTGCTGTCGCAATTTGCGGAATGCTGGCAGAACATCCTCCTTTAATTCCCGCACGGTCGTAAACTCGATGTCCTGGCACAGCAGCAAATCGAAATGGGCCACCCGCAGATTCCGCAGGCTCCGGTCCACCCCTTGCATGATCGCTTCGGCGGAAAAGTCATGCTCCTTCGATGATCCTTTTGGTCGCCCCACGCGCCCTGCTAAATAATATCGGGACCGGGGCACTCCCTTTAAACATTTGCCCAGCACCTCTTCCGCCCGCTCGGCTCCATCATACGGGGCAGTATCCAAAAAATTGATCCCGCCATCCAACGCCGTACGCACGGTTCGGACGCACTCCTTTTCCACCACCGGCCCATGCGCCCCTCCAAAACTGGACGCCCCCAGTGATAATGTGGAAATCTGCCAACCCGTCTGGCCCAGCTTGTGATACTTCATTGCTCGTGAGTCGAAAGTAAGTGTCGATGGTGCAAATGCAAATTGAAACCACGCCAGAAGTAACTTTATGGTGGGGCACCACCTGACCAAATTTGATTTTTCGTATATTTTCTAAAAGTGCCTTACGGTACTTACGCTCGGCATTTTTTGCCGTACATGTAAAAAACCCAATGTTGACGCGCTTCCTTACGGTACTTACGGTACTTACGCATTTTCCAAACATATGCATATAAATCTGGCTCTCGACTGGAGGCGGAACTCAGATTGTTTCGCGTTCCACATGAATCGTCGCCTTCATGTCGCATCCGGCCAAATTCTAAATCAAGACTTGCCAAGCCTGTGCGGCGCGACTAACCTCCCCTCTCTTTTTTGAGGAACGCTGCTATCCGCAGCGGGCGGCAAGTATCGTGGTTGGCCGCCACCACCAGAAATAAACGCTATTTATGTCAGTAAAAATTCGTATGAAACGCATCGGGGCTAAAAATCAGCCCGCGTTTCGCATTGTGGTTGCCGATAGCCGCAGCCCGCGGGATGGAAAATGCATCGAGGAAATCGGGACCTATCGCCCCCTCAAAAAGGACGAGAATGTTACTATCGACCTCGATCGCGTTAAATATTGGATCGGCAGAGGCGCGCAGCCCAGCGACACGGTTGCCAGTTTTATTCGCAAGGCCACTGTCAAAGCCGCCCCGCAGCCTTAATCTTTTCGGGTATGCAGGCGTTTTTGCAATTCGTGGTCACAGGCCTTGTCCAGAATCCGGACCAGGTCTCCATCACCCCGGTCGAACGTAACGGGATGACCATTTACGAATTGCGCATGAACCCCTCCGATGTCGGCAGGATCATCGGCAAGCAAGGGGTCACCATCAACGCCATCCGCTCGTTGCTCCTGGCTGGCAGCGCGAAAAAAGGAATGCGTTGCGCCTTGGAAATCGTCGAGGATCAACCGGCCGATTAAGCGCCTTCGCAGCTTAATCGCCCGTCGTCACTCATGAAAGTGGACGTGCTCACGTTGTTCCCGGCCATGTTTGCCGGCCCGTTGGAAGTCAGCATTGTCCAGCGCGCGCGCACTGCCGGTTTATTGGATTTGCGGATTCATAACCTTCGGGACTGGACGCATGACCGCCATAAAACCGTCGATGACAAGCCGTTCGGCGGCGGTCCCGGCATGGTGTTGAAACCCGAACCGCTCTTTGAAGCAATCGAAAGTTTGGCTGCGGATAATACCCGCGTCATTCTCATGACCCCATCGGGCCAGGTCTTTAACCAGGCCAAAGCCCGTGAACTGGTCGCTTGTGAGCATTTGCTCATTGTTTGCGCAAGTTATGAAGGGGTGGACGAGCGTGTGATCGAAGCTCTCGTGGACGAAGAATTGTCCATCGGCGATTACGTCCTGACCAACGGCGGACTGCCCGCGATGGTCGTGATCGATGCCGTCACGCGCCTGATTCCCGGCGCACTCGGCCATGAAGAAAGCGCGCTCGACGAGTCCTTCAGCCATGGGCTGCTCGAGTATCCGCATTACACGCGGCCAGCCGAATTTCGGGGCATCAAAGCGCCGGAAGTGCTGCTCTCGGGCAACCACGCGGAGATTGAAAAATGGCGCGCGCAGGAAGCGCAGGCGCGAACAGCCCGACGCAGGCCCGATTTGCTGAATGATTTAAATAAACCCGCGGACAGCAGTAATACTTAATGCTGCCGCTAACTGGATGATGATTTATGAACCAAGTGCTACTTGATAAAATTGAAAAAGAACAGTTTCGCAAAGACTCAGCCGAGTTCAACGTCGGCGACTCCGTGCGCGTCCACACCAAAGTCATTGAAGGCGACAAAGAGCGCATCCAGATTTTTTCCGGGGTGGTCATTGGCCGCCGCGGCCGTGGATTGAACTCCACTTTCACTGTCCGCCGCATCAGCTACGGCGAAGGCGTCGAGCGCATTTTCCCGATTCACTCGCCTCGCGTCGAGAAGGTGGAAGTCGAGCGCCGCGGAGAAGTTCGCCGCGCGAAACTCACTTACCTGCGCAAACGCTTGGGCAAAGGCGCTACTTTGGTCAAAGAGCGCGAAACCAAAGCTGCTCCGGCTGCTGCCGCCAAGAAATAGGCGCTCAACTTCAGCCAGCCGCTGGTTTTGAAAATTAGCGGTTGCCAGCGTCAGTAATTCAGAAGGTTTGCTTGGAGGCATCGCCTCAGGTTCTCCCCTGCCCTGTTCTTGCGCACAATCTCAGAAGGCCGGAACTTGAATCTCTTCTACTTCAAATTTAATTTGCAGTTGCGTCATCCGGCGGTGGATCGGAAAAATCTTGCGCAGCCGTTCGTCAAAATAATCCCGCAGCATCGAAGGCCGCGGATGCGTCAGATATAGATTCGGTTCAGCTCGCACTTCGGAGGAGGCAATGACTTCCAACTCATCACGTGAGGTCGCATGCTCAACAATGCAGGGCACATGTTTTACTCCTAATTCACGCAAGGCATATGCGCGATGGGTTCCATTATTCAGGACCAGCCGGCCTTCGCAATGCATCGCATTCATGAAATTTGAGCCAAATCCA
>DASWRJ010000524.1:0-4971 GCA_036403255.1 Verrucomicrobiia bacterium | reverse complement strand
GATTTAACTCTGCGCATCACCCGCGCCAATGGAGCCTCGGATGAATTGCCTGTAATTTGCCGCATCGATACGCCGATAGAAATCGACTACTACCAGCACGGCGGGATTTTGCCGTTTGTGCTGCGCGAATTGTTGGCCCGGAGTTGAGTGAGCTTACTTCGCTTGCTGAGTGGCTGCGGCGCCAGCGGCCGGGGCGGGTTTCTTTTTCTGGCCTTTGGGATCGAGATTCGCCGCTATATCCTCAGCCGAAATTTTGGTGTTAAAACCTTCGCTCGGCACTTCCATCTTGGCAGTCCAAAGGATGCCGTTCACAATGACTAAGCGGAAGCTGTGGTTAGTCCAGTTTAAATGCCGATGCCCGCCGGTGAATCCAAACCCGCGCCCGCCATCTGGCCGCTCGATGGCCCACATCATGTGCTCAGGTTCACCCTTGTGCGTCTGCACTTCGGGGTTTCCTCCATGCGCATCATTCACCCCTTCGCGGCCACGGGTATTATCCGGCGGAATGGCCGTGAGAATCGGTGTGACATTTTTCATCCCTTCCGGAAAGCGCATGTGGTAGTACCATTCATCATTGGCCTTAAATGGCTGCACGCCTCGCGTAATTGGGTGCTCGGGAAAGTTGGTGAAGTTCGCCGTCCAATGCGGATTGACAGACCAAAACGTCTCGAAATAACCGCCAATCCATTGCAGCAGCTCAGGCCCGCCTTTATCTTTTGGCACTTCGACCGCGTAATGGCCGCAACCGAGCCCAACCCCGCGCTGCATCAACTCGCCAAGCACGCGCAAACGCTCCGGGCGAATAGCCGGATGCCCATCTCCGCCATCCGAATAAATGAAAATCGCATCAGCGCCATCGAACGCAGCATTGTCGTCCAACCTTTTGCCCGCGACAACTTTCGTGGGCCAACCGTTCGAATAGACGCTCGTTGCCACTCCTGGAATTTGGCTGAAACACTTTTGCAGCAGCAAACAACCGGCGCGAAACTCATGCTCGCCCGGCCCATGACTCGGCCCGCCCGCAATGAGCACAATCTTTTTTTCCGCCGCATTGCTTAAAGGCCCAATGCTACAGCAAAAAAGCAGGATTAGCGTCTGGGCAAACCGCGTTATCTTCCTCATATAAGCAGTTACTGAACTTTGTCGTAGAGAAACGGCAATTCTTTTATCCGCATGTCTTTGAATTCGACCGTCATCGGCGGCGCCACATGCAGTTGCAAAGCAAGGATGCCGGATTTCGCCGCCTTCGAGGGCTGCTCATCCACCACATCAATTGTCTGCATGCCATTAATGAATTGCTGGAGATGATTGCCATTGGCGATAACTACGTATTCATTCCAATCACCGGGCTTGATGTTGGCCTGGATTTCATTTGATTTACCAGTCGCTCCGACAACCTCGACTTTGGTTTTCCTGCTCTTCTTGCCATCCTTTTCTTCTTCGACCTCTTTGATGACCGTTTTTTGTCCGCGTTGCGCGAGAATTCCCCGGCCCCGTTCCTCATACAATATGCCGGTATAGGTTTTGCCCGTTTCCATATCGGCCTGATAACCGGCCACTATCGGGCCGAAAGGGCCGCGCTCCACAACTTTGCTGCGGTATTGAATTCCTGAGTTGGCCCCTTGCCCCTGGATTTTGAAGGAACAGCGCAACTCGAAATTCTTAAACTGCTCGTTGGTATAAACCAGGAACGTATTATGCGTAATCTTCGTCTCCGGGTCGCTGCCTGTTTTGCCGACGATGACTCCATCCTGCACGGACCAAAGCTTTGGGTTGCCATCCCAGCCGGTCAAATCTTTGCCGTTGGAGAGTGGCTTAAAGCCCTCCTCAATAGATGCTGCATGCGACATCAGCAATGGGATGGAAAGCAGGAGCGCTGAAAATGACAAATGTAAGGTGCGTTTCATAAGAGTATATAGTCGCAAATGGGACGTGAAGGGAAAGGGGGAAATTCAATGCGCTGGACCATCCTGGGAAACCGCCATGCGCCCGGCCAGTTTTTCACGCAAAGCGCGCAGGTCCGATTCCAGTTCAGCAGCAGTTTGGTAGCGCTCGGCAGGATTAGGCTCACAAGCCATTAGTAGAATCTCGTTTAATCGCAGCAGTTCTGGCGAGTGCTCGTCCGCATTTTCGACGAGGCTGGTGGGCAGGCGCGGGAATTGTTCACAATCCAAGCCCATACTCGCTTCATAAATCACCTTGCCAAGGCTGTAGATGTCCCCCGCCGCGCTGCCCGGCCCTTCCGGCGCAATGTAGCCGCGTGTGCCCAGATAGCTCACTTTGTGCAAGCCTTCTGCTACGTCTGTCACCAGTCCGATGTCAGCCAGCTTTGGTTTGCCGTTCACAAATATAATATTGCCAGGTTTGATGTCGCGGTGAATCAGCTTTTGCTCGTGCAGCGAACCCAAGGCTGCCGCTAAATCCACGCCTATATTAAGACATTCGCCCAAAGGCAGGCGCCCCCGAGCGTGGAGCTCGCTTCCGAGGCTTTTTGGATTATAAGCTTCGGGATCGATTTGGCGGCCCTTCTTCTCATCGTCTGCTGCTTCCATGATGCAGTAAAAACAACCCGCCGCATCATTGCGCCCAACATGCAAGATGTGGACGAACCCGGGATGACTTCGCGAGACCGGCATGAATTTTTGGATACCGCGAAATTCACGCTCGTAAGGACCTTCGTTGGGGAACTTGCTTCGAAAAATAATTTTTACGGCGTGGTACATGCCAATGGCATTTTTGGCGAGCCACACTTCGCCATACGCGCCCCTGCCAACCTGCCGCACGACCTCATGGTCCGGAACGCTCACTCCGCCCAATGGTTGTTCGGCCATAGTTGGCTTAAACGCCATCGCCGCTCCGGCCACAGGCGCGGGTTCAACTGGTGCTGCAATGGGCACAGGCTGCGGACGCTCGACTTTTCGATTGAGAAAATTGGCCAGCACGCAGGCCACTGGCAACTCCACACCTGCAAACAAAATCCATGAAAACCATATATTGCGCGCGGTGAAATACCAGGCAGCCACTCCGAAACAAATAACGATCATACCCAGGGCGCTGAGCAGGCTTGTTCTCGGTCGCAACATTGGGAACACCACACCGCCCACGAGCGCCACTAATAGCACCACCATAAAGTGGCTGCTGCTGGACACGCGATGCAGCCAATCGTCATGGACCAGATTCAAAAAATTGGTGGCCAGTATCTCCACCCCTGGCGCGGCTTCACCATTCACAATCGAGAACGGAGTGCGAAACGTGTCCACTTCCTGTCCAGGTGCTTTCGTGCGCGGCGATCCTCCGATAAAGACTACTTTATTTTTGAAAAAACCGCTCGGCTGATTCAAACCATCCGAGTAACTGCGCCTCGGAAAAATTGAACCGGAATTTCCGTAATACCTCAACCAGCGCGGCGCGCGGCGGTTCCCCTTTTTTGAAAGCCAAAACTCCCAAGTCCGTGCGTCTATCATGCGAGCGGCTACCCAGGGCAGGCTCGGGAAAACTTCCGTCTCGGCGAAATGCCTCCGCACCGTCCAATCCTTCCCCGGCAACGGGCGCGCCAGACCGTTTGTAAACGCCGCCTGGCGAATCAGCGGAATTGGAAATCGCGGCGTCATCCCGGCCAGGCCAGACTGGCTCTCGGTTATGAACGCGACCGCCACTTGCCCATGCTCCTTCATCGCCTGAGACAAGTCCTGGTCTGCCTCTGGTGTGGTGGGATCGGCAAATAAAACATCAAACACAACCATCCGTGCGCCATCGGCTTTGAGTTTGCGCAGCATTTTGGCATGGAGGCTCCGATCCCAATTCGGATAAATCTGCCCCAGGTCAGTATAGGATTTCTCGTCCATTTCCAGCACCTCCACCTCGGGTTCCGGCGGCGGTTTGGCGGGGAGTACTACCGTTAGCAGATCAAAACTCAGTCGTTCGATTACATCTCCGTAAAGTGAAAAAAGGGCGATGGATGCGACGGTGGTCGTGACAACAAAGATGAGTGCACTGCGTCGGCCATTCACGCGAATCCTAGTCCAAAGAGCCGCGGCCATTCCCTTTGGCCAGATTTTTTTCATTTCGCGTTTATTGCTGCAGCCAAACCGCGCGATAAAAACGTTTCGTGGGATTGGTCGGCAACGTGCCCAAAATTGTGTTGGTGCGGTTGTTTAAGGTCAAGGATGGTACTAGCGTTGACCAATTTTGTCCCGGAAGCGCATCGATCATTTCGATGCGATAAAGCGTGTTCGTTGTGCCTGTAATCCGCAGGCCGTTCGACGAGCTAATCAGCAGCGCTGGTGGGTTCACGGTGTAGTTGGCTGGCACAATCGTATTCTGATTTGCAGTAATCTCGATGTTCTTCGATGAAGGGCTCGCCCACCCGGGCAAGTCTTTGAATTCAATCCCAAATGCTCCGTTGTTCAGCGCAATCTTTCCCGTGTAGTTGGTGAAATTGGTCAGGCTGCCAAAGGCCGCTGCGTTGGTGCCGATAATCCTCCAGGCCGCTCCCGCTGCCACCGCCGAGGCCGGACCAAGCTGAATCTGCACGTAAGCAGCAACAAAGCCCGTGTTGCCCAGGTTCGGCGTAATGATAATGACTCCCCCGCCAGTGTTGTTCCCTCCTCCATTGCCCGAGACTTCCGCGCGATTAATCAAGTCCACCACTCCGCTGTCGATGGCGCAGACCAATGTGTTCGCCACTCCGCCCAGGTAAATTGCCGCTGGATAATATTTCCCACCATACTGCGCGCACACCGCCCCGCCGCTGTTCCCGGGATAGCTCGTAAAGTCAGGTGTGGAATAGACCCTCGGCTGGGTCGGGTCTTTGCTGAAGCTATAATCAAACTCGGGCACGAAGTAGAGCTTGCCCCGATTCCCGACTGGCACTGTCTCCACCGGATACCCTGCTAGCACCTTATTGGTATGCGCCGTCAGAAACGGATTCGGCACAGCGTCTGAAGTCAGGAATCCGCCATACCCGCCACG
>DASWRJ010000523.1:0-6755 GCA_036403255.1 Verrucomicrobiia bacterium | reverse complement strand
AGGGATGACTTCGAAGCCCCACACGATGTGCGGGACCGGCATGGGGGAAACTTTCTCGAGTTGCAGCTCGACCATGGAGCGGGTCTCGACCGGGTCGTCGCTTTGGGGAATTTGCAGGACGCGCAGGAAGACTTTATCCTGGGGCAGCCAAGCGACGTTCAGCTTCGGCTGAAAAAGCGCCTGCCAATCTTTTTCGACGGTTTTGGAGGGAAGCGCTTCGCTGGGCAGTTTTGCTTCTTCACGTTGAAGCGAGTACTTGCCGCCGCCTGTGGAAAACTGCCAGAGGGTTTTCTGATCGCTCCGGGAATGGAGCACGTTACAGGAATGCCAGCGTGCCATTGGATTAGCTCTTCACCCAGACCTCGCCCTTAGTGTCTTCGACCAGAGACTTGAGGTGTTCTTCCGTTTGGGTCACCCGCAGCACTTCCTCGACAGTGGTGCGAGCGGCTTTGACTTTTTTCCAGCCATCCACGCGCAGCGTGCGCATGCCATTTTCGATGGCGGTCTGTGCAATGGTAGTGGCGGGAGCGCGATTCATGATTAACGGGCGAACGGCTTCAGTCACTACCAGCAATTCATATATACCCTGCCGGCCCTGGTAGCCAAGCTGCCTGCATGTCTCACAGCCAACGCCATGCCAGAACTTGGCCGTGGGCAGTTGATCGGGCGGGAAGCCCACTTTGAGCAGGAACTCAGGATCGAACTTCTGCTCGGTCTTGCAACCCGGGCAGATAGTGCGGACAAGGCGTTGAGCCAGAACGGCCTCGACCGAAGACGCCACGAGGAAGGGCTCGATGCCCATGTCAATTAAACGCGTAAAAGCGCTCGGTGCGTCGTTCGTATGCAGCGTCGAGAAGACCAAGTGACCTGTCAGCGCCGCGCGGATGGCAATTTCAGCCGTCTCGAGATCGCGAATTTCGCCGACCATGATTACATTTGGGTCCTGGCGGAGAATATGGCGCAAACCCATCGCAAAGGTCAGACCGATGTCGGACCGGACGGCGATTTGGTTAATGCCCTTCAATTCATATTCGACCGGCTCCTCGATGGTGATAATCCGTTTCGTGACTGAATTGATGGTGCTGAGAAAGGCGTAGAGCGAAGTGGATTTACCGGCGCCAGTTGGGCCGGTGACGAGCATAATGCCGTGCGGCTTGATAATGATCTCGCGGATGGCGTTCTCCTCCAAAACGTCAAAGCCGAGCTTATCGAGAGTCAAAAAGATTTTGCCGCGAGTTAGCAAACGCAACGAGACGCTTTCACCATAGACGGTCGGCACGGTGGAAACGCGGATGTCAATTTCTTCGCCCTTAATGCGCACGTTGATACGGCCGTCCTGCGGCAGACGTTTCTCGGCAATGTTCATCCCGGACATAACCTTGATGCGCGAGATGATGGCCGCTTGGAAGCGTTTCAACTGCGGCGGCATCGGCGTTTGGTGCAGGATGCCGTCAATTCGGTAACGGATGCGCAGTTCGTCTTCGGCAGGTTCAAAGTGAATATCCGTGGAACGATCTTTATATGCTTCCCAGACGATCTGGTTGACGAATTTGATGACGCTGGCTTCCTGGTCGCCTTCGGTGATTTCCTTGTCTTCGCCAACCATCAGCTCGATCGGTTCATCCTCGGCAAGTTCGTCGAGGGTCTCGGCGCCGACGCCATAATACTTCTTCAGCGCCTTATCGATTTCGCCCTTGGGCGCGAGCGCAAATTGGACGGGGATGCGCGCATCAAATTGCACGGCGTTCAGCATGGCTGGATCAAACGGATTGCTCACGGCCACCTGGAGCGAGCCATTCTGAAAATCAGTCGGGAGAACGTTGTATTGAAAAGCGACTTTGGTGGAGATTTTATTCCGCGCTTCAGTCGGAATAGTGACCTTGCGCAGATCGACGAAAGGCCAGTTGAGCAACTTGCCCAATCCCTGCAAAAAAGCTTCCTCGGAAACGCCGCTTTCACGGCAAAGAAATTCGAGCAGGGATTCCTGCGAACCGCTCGCGACTGCCACGCGCCAGGCCTTTTGCCACTCATCGAAACGTTCCGGAGAGGCCAGGGTGGCCTGCGTCAAAAGATTTTTAACAGATATATAAGCCATTTAGTCTGGCGCGTCGCTTGTTCAATGACAATACGCCGGAAACTATAAAAAGTTGCGCGAGGGGTCAAAATATTTAACGGAACCCGCTCATCAAGAGAGTTTTCGGCCAGCACGAAATTAACTTAACTGTCAAATCGCGCATTCTGGAACATTTTTCCCCATTCTGCTCCCTTTCTCAAATTTGCCGAGGCGAATGACACATATCTGCCGGTTTGCGGGACGCAACTGCCGCAGTGCCGTGAAAACTTTAAAGGAAAATTTTTCATTGATCATTTGTCGGCGGGAAATAAAAACGCCAGGGCGCGCCAGACGCGCTGGCCCCAATAGAATTCATTGTGCTGGCTCTCCTCCGCGTCGGACCATTTATACTCCGGCACTCCGGCAGCCGCGAGTTCATCCTGCGTGTACGGACGCGGATCGACAAAATACTTTAAATTGACGTTTTCCTTCCAGCCAATGCGCCGCAATTGCTCCACCACCTGGGCAGTGTCGCGAAAACCGTCGTCATCGCCATCGAAATCGGTCACTCCACTGTCTAAATAGAGCCTGAGCGGTTTGCGCCGTCCTTTCCAGCCGCCTAAAACCCGTTTTAGAAAACAGCGCTTTTCCACCTGAAAGGCGCCCGAGAGGCTGGCCGCCAAACCGAATGTTTTCGGATTGTCCCAGGCAACGGCCAGGCTGCAAATGCCGCCCAAAGATGAACCGAGCACACCGGTATTCGCCGGCTTCGGCAGCGTGCGAAACTCGCGATCGATTTGTGGTTTCAATTCATTCGCCAGGAAGTTGGCGTAATCATGGAAACGAGTTGGCTGGCTGGAGGCAGTAGGTCCGCGATACTCTTGGTAGCGGTAACGGCTATTATCAACCGCCACCATTATAATCTCCAGCGCGCTTTTTGTTTCGGCGAGCCGCTCCATGGCGCGGTCGATCTGCCAGCTTCCCCAGCCAAAGCAGGCGTCCGGGCCGGCGGAGCTGAACATGTTCTGGCCATCCTGCAAATAAAGCACCGGGAATCGTTTGCGAGGCTTTCGGTTGTACGCGGGTGGCAAATAAATGCGGATCGTTCGTTTCGAACCTAAACTGCGGGAATAAAATGTCTGCTCCGGCAGGAGCTGGCCCTCACTCATATTCAAGCATTGTCATCGGCATCCGTGCCGCGAATTGCATGCAGCATAATCGCAATCTTCATTTTCTCAATCTCATATAGTGAAACAAATATTGCTGCGCGTAGCCAGCGTTTGGGCCGAAATGGGTTTTCACAAAATGCGCCAGCCTTTTCTGCGAGGGCCGGCGCTTCGGAAAATATAATTCGCGCAACGCCTTCGTGACCCAGACATCCACCGGAAACGCCTCCTGAAAACCATACGCAAACAGCAGCAAACAATTCGCGATCTTTGGCCCCACCCCAGGGCAGCGCATGAGTTCTTCGCGGGCGGAATTTGTATCCAATTGGCGCAAGGCTTCGAGATCGATTTGTCCAGCGGCAATCATTTTGGCTGTGGCCAGCAGATTTGGAGCACGAAACCCCATTTTGCATCCGCGCAGCTCGCTCTCCGCAGTGGCGGCGAGTCTGGCCGCACTCGGAAAGGAATATCCGGGCTCGTGGCCGTGCGGGACGGCAATTGGTTCCCCAAAGCATCGGCAAAGTTCAGCCACAATTTGCCGGATCTGCACAATTTGCTTCGTGGAAGAGAGAATAAATGAGGCGAGGCATTCCCAAGGTTGCTGCCGGAGCAGGCGCAAACCGCGGCAGGCGGTGATGCTTTGCTGCATCGGTTCATCGTCGGGGAAGGTTTTTAGAATCGCGTCTAAATCCACATCCGTCTGCAGGTATTCACTAAGCCAATCCCAATTTTCCACTGGCTCCGTCGTCCGAGCGAGAATGCCTTCCTGCTCCTCCGGCCTCGCCCTCTCGGTCTGGTGTAAACTGACGCAATGCTGGCCGATTATTCCCTCCCACGCTCCAGCCCGAAGCTGCCAGCGAAAGGCTTGTCCTGAAGTAAGCGTGGCTGCCAGATCATAGTTGCGAACCGGCAGAAATATTGTTTGCGAACGGGAGTCAGGCATTCAACGTAAATTACGGCAGGCGAAGGTTTGCACATAGCGAAACACGCGGTCGCGATAGATAATTTTTCGCACCCCCAGGTCCTCGACCGAATCAAATTCTGAAATCAATTCCTTCGGGGCAGGGGGTGGATGCGTTTCGGTGGTCGTATCCATAATGCCGTCCAAAGCTTTTCCACCTTCCAGCCAGCGTTTCAGCCAGTCCGCCGGCAAATCGGGTCCATCCACCTCCCGGATGAAGATCGCGTTTTGCCCTCGGCGATGGTTCAAGTAGCCCGGCCAAAAATAAAATTGGTTCTGCGGACGAGGCGACGATTGGTAATAGACGAACGTATCGTTTTTTACCTGGGCGCGTGCTTCGGGCAGATAAAAGCTGATATGCCCGACCAGCCCGTAATGATCGGCAATGATGAAAACGGGTTTGCCTTCCGCTAATAATTTTTTTCGCGCTTCACCGGCCACGGCCGCAGTGTCCGACCAGGCGCGGACTCGGCGCAGCGGGTCCTTCAGGGCGGGTAGTGGACGGCCGAAAATTTTGGTCACCAAATTTGTGTCGTGCAGCAGCGCGAGCATGACCAGGCCGAAGACCAGCGCGCATTTCAATACTGGCGACACAAATATGGGCCGGTTCTCCCGCGCCTGCTCAGACGCTGGCCTCTTTGAGCCTCCTTCATTGGACACTGGGAACTTGTAACTTGATACTCTTCTCTCCCAATACGCGACTGTCAGGCACAGCATTGGCAGAACCGAAGGAGCGACCCAATTCGGCTGGATGCGCGAATGCAAACTGTAGAGCCAATGTCCGAGAAAAACCAGCGGGCCGATGCAGAAGAAAAAGGTCAATAGCGGATCGCGCTTTCGCCAAATGGCGGACATCGCCCAGATTCCCGCCAGGAATAAAAAGGGATTGAGCAGCAAGGCCTGGCCGCCCGTAAAATCGACAAAATAGCGCTTGGCCTGGGCCCAGGTCCAGGTCGAGCCCAAATTTGCATGGGAAGCTACGTGTTCAACAGTGATCCATTCGTGTTGGCTGTTCCAAATCAGCACCGGAATTGAGGAGCAAGCCAGGATCGCAAGTGCCAGCCACGGACCAATTTTTTTCAAGTGCAAGCGTGCTGGAGGCCAGAGCAGAAAGAAAAACATCCAGCACACGATCAGGTAGAGCGCGCTGTACTTGCTGAGGAACGCCAGACCCGTCCAGAGCCCGACCCACGCCCAGTCACGCGTGGTGCCATTCGGTTGCACGGCTTTCCATCCGGTGACCTGGGATGCCATCCAAAACATGACCAGCAGCGGATCGATGGTGAGGAGGGTCGAGCCGACGGCGAGCAGTGGAGTGCAATTCATCAACAGCGCCAGCCAAAAACCCGCGCGCGCGCTCCAGTGACGCGCCAGGAAGTGCAGCATCATCCAACTCACCGACGCCGCGAGGACAGGAGCGAGGAAGCGCACGCCGAACGCGTTGTCTCCCCAGAGATGTGTACCGAAAAATTGCGCGTAAGCAATCATGGGCGGCTTGCTGTAATACGAGAGTGCCAGGTGCTTGGACCATAGCCATTGATACGCTTCATCTTCGCTCAATTGAATGACCCCGCTGGCAATGTAGATGAGCTTCGAGAGCAGCATGGCCCCGATGAACAACCGGCCAGCAGCCAGGTACATGGATTCCTTTTGTTCGCGAGTTATTCCTGGACCGGTGGCGAGTGTTGGGTTGAGGATACTTGGCATTCGCTGCCAAATTGGGCGAAACCAGCGCGCCCCAATCGCACTCCAAAGACCCTGCCATGCAGAAAGGCCTGCCGCCGCGTAGCCGCTGCCAATGATGGCGCCGACCAGCACATCACTCGGATAATGCGCGCCCACATAAATCCGGGAGAGCCCGACCAGGCACGCCACCGGCAGCACAACTCGCCAGCTTCGCCGGTAATATATATAGGCGATGAATGTGACCGCGAACCACGTCGAGGTGTGAGAGGACGGCATCGAGCCGCTGGCGCCTTCACCCACAAGCAGGCGTGCGGTGGCAGTGTGTTCCAGGAACGGGCGCGGGCGGGCGATGGCGCGCTTGAGTGTGCTGATGACAAAGGCGTCGCCGAAAGCAAATACGCTCAACAAAACAAGCGCGAAAATCCGACCGCGCAGTCCGCCCTTCCAGATCAGCCCCAGCGCAAATAGAGCGACCGCCGGAAGGAAAATTGCATTCCCGCTGAACCACGGCATGACGCGATCCAGGAATGGATTGCTCACGGTCTGGTTAACAAAACGGAATAGCGATAAATCAATCGAGCTCAGCCACGACATCGGCGTCAGTGTTCCCGCCGGTTGGCGAGTTGCCAAGAGATTTGATTAGGGCAGGGGTACGGCAGCAGTTGCCAAGTCGAGCCTCGGCAGCTTTGAAGAACTCACTGGATAATTTCAGCTATAAGCATTTGCGTTTCGGCCAGAAGTTTTTTATGAATGGCTCATGAAACCAAAAGCCAAACGCCGTACCCCGCGATCCCTTTCCATCGGCGCAATCTTTGTCGCGGCCAGTCTGGGCGCAGGCGCCGCTGAAAAATTTCCTGATGCCGGCGAATTGAAAGCGCAGCCGGATTTC